>NZ_NPKW01000977.1:0-1015 GCF_002265885.1 Vibrio sp. 03_296 | reverse complement strand
CAACAAACGCACGCCGATTGAGCGCACCAGTGAGTGGGTCAAGGTGCGCGAGTTCAATCATCTTGTTGATTTGTTTGTGTTTATAGATTTGAGCGGCTACCCATTTGGCTATGGTTTCGAGGATTTTCGCATCAATTTCGCTGTAGCTATCCACTTGTTTGTGAGCTACGTTTAAAGTGCCATAGCATTCTTCTTTGTATTTAGAGGGTATCATGCAGCAAAGCAGACCGCCATCCACAAGCCATTGACAGTCGATTCATGTTGCTTTTCGGTTATCTGGGCTAATCTGCAGTTTTTTGTTGGGAAAACACTTGGCCAACAAAACTGCTTTGTATGGGAATCAAACAGTCTTTTGGTAAAACGTCATTACCATCGAGGGCATAAAGCTTGAGATAAGCATCATTTTCTCTCAGCGCAATACTTGATCTATCCGCTTGAAAGATTTCTCTAATCCAGTATGACGTGCACAGTAATATGTCTTCCAATGAGTTTGACTGTGCGAGCTCTTCAAGAAAGCCTAGAGGGAGGGCGGACAAAWTTGTTTTGTTCTCTCGAGCGTCGTTATTGCCCCCGCTTTCTTTTGGTGGTAGGACTTTTTTCCTTAGATAAGATTCCATCTTTAGCCAACTGTAATTTATAAAATAAACAAAGTTTAGGATGGGACGAGTTGAATATCTAATCACATTCTTGAGACGTCATCGAATTTATTAATAGTTTTCGTTATACGTGATCCGTATGACAATCTGTGCAGATTTTTCATCTGACGCTATACTCTGGCTCTTTTTTGCAAGCGTGCGACCGATGAACTAAAAACCGGATAGACAAACCGCGATGCGTAATATCRTTGACGACGGTGAAAAAAGAATTGCCATTGTACGAATCAGAGACGTTTGTCTGTGGTCCGAAAGGGGAGTGTGTAGGCTGMCCGAAAAAACTGCTTGAGATGGTGGATGGTGAACTGAGCTATTGGGAACATGCAATGAAGCGTGGTGTGATTCCCCCATTTTGATGAAAT
>NZ_NPKW01000976.1:0-583 GCF_002265885.1 Vibrio sp. 03_296 | reverse complement strand
CACGTTTGCCGGCAAAGCGCGCCATGTCGACTTGCTTATCGCACGCCACAACGATCGCCTCTGCACGTTCAATTTCTTCTGCGGTTGGGCTGTTTTTCACCCCAATCGAGCCGTTGGTTTCCACTTTGATTTCGTAGTCCAACGCGCCGCGCCTTTTTCCAGTGCTTCCGCCGCGAGGTAAGTGTGGGCGATGCCTGCAGGGCAACCCGTCACACCAATGATCAACCCTTTGCTCTCTGATGGGGTAGTGTCTGGCGCAGGTTCGGCCTTTTTCAGCAATAACTGGAGTGCTTGCTCGGCGTTTTCGGCATTGAGGAATGTGTCGATGAAACCTTCTTCGATCAGCTTGGAAGAGAGTTCAGCCAACACTTCAATATGGTGGTTATCGCCTCCATCGGGTGACGCGATCATGAAAAAGAGTTTGGAAGGCAAACCGTCTTCTGCGCCGTACTCCAATTGCCCTGTTTGCACACGCCGAATGGCGACGGCAGGTTGGGTAACGGCGGCACTTTTCGCAATGAGGGATCGCGACGCCGTCTTCAAATCCGGTGTTGCCTAACTCTTCACGCGCTTGGATGTCCTG
>NZ_NPKW01000975.1:0-1033 GCF_002265885.1 Vibrio sp. 03_296 | reverse complement strand
ATGGTCAAGATGATTTCTCTTCATGCAAATAGCAGAATGAAGCCAAGCAACAGTGTTTTGATTTGTTCAAAGAAGCGGCTGAGCAAGAGAAAGAATGGGCAGAATACCTGTTCAAAGATGGTTCGATGATTGGCCTGAACAAAGACATTCTTTGTCAGTACGTTGAATACATTACCAACATCCGCATGCAAGCCGTTGGTCTTCCAGTCGCGTACCCGAATGCAACCTCGAACCCAATTCCTTGGATTAACGCTTGGTTGTCTTCTGATAACGTGCAAGTGGCACCACAGGAAGCGGAAATTTCCTCTTACTTGGTAGGACAAATTGACAACGAAGTCACTCAGACGATTTGAGGGCTTGAGCTCTAATGCCTAAATCCGCATCAACAAACTACACAGTTTTGAATCTAATCGTGCTAACACCATTTTGGAAACGATGGAACAAGCAGGGTTGCTGCCAGAATATAACTGTCGGGATGGGCACTGTGGTGCATGTCGCTGCAAGCTTGAGTCTGGCGAAGTGGAGTATGTGGGTTTTGCCATGGCCTATACGCAAAGCAATGAGATTTTGCCGTGTATCTGCCGCGCGAAAACTGATGTGATATTGAGTGACGTCAATTACGTGATGAAAGAAAACGCGCTTAGTGTTTTTGACCGAAAGACAAAGAGCCTAGCAAAATATGCTGGCTCTTTCATTTCTGCGTGGGCAAAAACAAATCGCGCTTAACCCAACAGATTTATTTCACGAGACTGCTCGGTACAAACATCTCTTTGACTTTTGTCACCGAGAAATACTCACCAAACATCGGTTTCTTTTCCAAATAGCGGCGTAATAAATCTGCAGCCACCGTGCTAATCACTCTACTCGCGTCTTCTTTACCATATACTCGATTGAGCTCAAGCACCATGCCCCACTCACCACCATGTGCTGATAACGCCACAGAGAATTGTTTTCCGTTGAGTTTACCGGTCACCAATGCCAGATCCGTCGAACATTTTTCACGCGTCGCTCCTGCCAAGGCCAAAGACGGCAG
>NZ_NPKW01000974.1:0-653 GCF_002265885.1 Vibrio sp. 03_296 | reverse complement strand
AACGACATAACAAAAGCCAGATATGTTGCAAACTATCTGGCTTTTTCTTTTTGGTCGATAGGAAGTTGGCAATGGGTCAAAGCGGGCGCTGAAAAAGTTTGCTAAGCTGAATGCTCATTTTCTAAAGGATAATCATATGGATAGCTGGTTAATTATTCGCGACAATTATGATGCTGTTTTTTCTGATCAGTATCTGGATGGCGGCCGCGAAATGGGCGGCGAAACAATGGTATCTACTTAGCTTCTTAACGCTGGTTGGTGCTGTGATTACCTATGGTGTACTGCAGAGCTCCCGCCTGAACCAAAGCCAGAAATACGATGTTAAAGAGCATGACGGTGGAGGACTTGATGGCGCAACTGCAAGTTCAATTAAAAGAGAATCCGAATGATGCGGAGTTGTGGTTTCAACTTGGGCAAGGGTACCTGCTTAATAAAGAGTTGGATGCTGCTTTGATCTGTTTCGACTATGCAATACAGCTGACCGAGCAGCCGTCCTCTACTCAACTTGCGGCAAAAGCAACCGCATTGTACTACCTTGGATCTCAGACAATGAGTGGTGAGGAAGCCTTTTGCTTGAGCAAGCCTTACAGCTTGAACCTTACAATGAGGCCGCCTTATCGCTGCTCGCGAATGATCATTTTATCTCTTTTCGT
>NZ_NPKW01000973.1:0-562 GCF_002265885.1 Vibrio sp. 03_296 | reverse complement strand
AGACGTGCGCGGACAACATCTGCTTGGCTACCGTGAAGAAAACGGCGTAGCGGACGATTCTCGTACTGAGACTTACATTGGTCTGAAAGCGTACATCAATAACTGGCGTTGGAATGGCGTACCATTCTACGTGCGCACGGGTAAGCGTCTTCCAACTCGCGTGACAGAAGTGGTTATCCACTTCAAACAAACACCGCATCCGGTATTGCCAAACGCCCAGAAACAAACTGATCATTCGTACTTCAGCCTGATGAAGGCATTCAAATGAGCTTCGGTTTGAAAGAACCCGGTGCAGGCTTTAAAGCCAAAGAAGTGAAGATGAACTTCCATTATGCTTCGTTGCAAGAGACGCAAATGCTGACCGCCTATGAGCGTCTGCTTCTTGATGCGTTAAACGGCGATGCAACGCTGTTTGCTCGCAGCGATGCGGTAGAAGCGTGTTGGAAATACGTTCAACCTATCCTCGACTTCAAACAAGATCCACAAGCACTCTTGGTTATGCCTGTGGTACTTGGGGCCAAAAGAGTCGGACGAGTTTGCTGCAGCGTGACGATCGCGCGTG
>NZ_NPKW01000972.1:0-829 GCF_002265885.1 Vibrio sp. 03_296 | reverse complement strand
TGAAAGTTTGAGTTCACTCTTTGATGGCGCAGAAAAAGCGTTAACAGAAGAAGGGTTTTTGCATATTTTCCCACAAGTGTACGACAGTGAAGGTTTCTTCGTCGCGCGTATTCGCAAACTGGCGTCGGTCAACACTCCAGACGTCAACAAGAAATGGGTAAGTTCATTTCAAAAGCGAGTAAAAAGAGAGCGCTTTGATTGAGAAATCCCTCTCTGATTCACTCGATATCAGTTTACCAGCGGACAGCACCATTTGGTTACGAGACAACGATGTTTGGCTCTTCCCTAATGCTTTAGAACCCATGCTGGGTGAACTGCGTTTCTCTCGAATGGGGATCAAGCTGGCTGAAAAGCACAAGAATGGCTATCGTTGGCAGCATCAGATTGCAACAACACTAGCCAGTGGCGATGAGAAAACCGTTGTGGACATTGACACCGATGCCGCACGCGAATGGTTTATGGGCCGCGATATCTACCCAGAAAACAGTGGCAAAGGCGAAGTTTTCGTTACGCTACCAAGGCGCAATTATTGGTTTGGGTAAGTGGGTAAGTAACAAAATTAAGAATGGATTACCGCGAGAATTAGTCAGAGATAAGAATTTGTTCTAAATCTAAGACTGCTTCCAGAATCAGCGCTGCGTGGGTCTTAGAACCAAGCAGCGCAGTAAGCCTGTACTACACTTAGGATCAGTTGGATGTGAAACCCAAGTAAGAATCTCCCCTTCTGTAACATTCTTACCACTCACATAGCAACACTGTTTAGCGCAGCTCTTAAGAGCCATTCCCCTAGGCCCACCGACGGAACCGATTGGGCCTCTTTTTTTGCGGG
>NZ_NPKW01000971.1:0-946 GCF_002265885.1 Vibrio sp. 03_296 | reverse complement strand
CTTATTCTGCCTCCTAGGCCTTGGCTCTCGGGGCTTGAGCTCTGCACCACTGATGGCGGAGCTGCTCGCCTCGCAAATCTGTAACGATCCACTGCCTTTGCCTGTTGACGTGCTTGAAGAGTTACACCCAAGCCGCATGTGGGTAAGGAAACTGCGCAAAGGCAAAGCCATTACCGAGCTGTAAGTAGAAGATGCACACAAACAAAAACGCCTCGTTGTATTGACGAGCGTTTTATTGAACAAAGGTTAAGCTTGCGCTTGGAGCTCTTGCCACAAGTCGCTGACGATGATGCGATCTGCTGGTGCAAGTTCTGAGCGAGCATTCTCTAAACTCTGCTCAATGCGCGATTTCAGTTCCGYCACATCGTTTACGCCATCGTCTTCGCAAGACGCAGCAGAGAGCGAAATATGGCCACGCAAATAACCACCTTGCAAACAGTTCATCTTCTGATGCCGTTTCAATACGTGCATCAATCAGTTCCAACTAGTTTTTCTTCAAATTCAATAATCATGGATAATCTCGTGGTTACTTAACGATGAAATCGCCTACTTCTAAGGGCTTTACTTGATAAAATTCCGCAATGCATCGGAAAGCATCTGCACGACGAGGGGGGAACCCCGTCTCAAATATCGATATAACTTCCTGATGCACTTTCTGCATAAAGCCCAAACGGTCAGGCTCGAAATCGCCGTGTAGGTTGTCACAACTTACATTAAAAGGAAAGCCTGCGCTGAGTGCCAAAATCCATTCGTACGCTTGTGGGCGAATTTCAACTTTTTCAAACTCAGCTTGCACCTCAGCCGTTCTTCCATCGGGTTCATACCCAATAACCAAAGTCTTCAAGGAGTCGGCGCTCTGGCCCAGCCACGCACCAATGGGCTATTTCGTGTAATGCAGAGGCATAAAACCAACGAGCAAAAATAATCCGATGATAAGGAACTGTGG
>NZ_NPKW01000970.1:0-539 GCF_002265885.1 Vibrio sp. 03_296 | reverse complement strand
CAGTATGCAACGGATTTAAACTGCTGACCGTCTAATAAATAAGATCAATTGCCGAAGACTAGCACATTTTCAGTCGACATGCTGTCTCAAAAATGGTACGCCACCTCACACTGCCTCTTGTTTCGTCAATATGATTCCACTTCTTAAATCGACTCCAGTTATTATTGCTCTGTAATTGAGCACTTCGCAGTGCGGTTTCCGCTTCATCCATAATTTGGCTGTGTCGTTCCCCCTCCTGATACATAGTGACACCAATGTGACACCAGTTTTCTTTATCCAGTGGGTAAGGAGGATTGAGCTTCTCCAACTGACGAATGCACTGCGACGCCAGATTGGCCACTTCTTGGCACCTAATGGGGATAAGAGAGCGAAATCGGACGGGTAATAGCGTGAGAAGACCACTTCAGGAAAACGCTGAACCAAATTGGAAATGAGGCTGCCAACTTCAATAACAAATTCATCGGCCATTTGTTTGTCATTTTCTTCTGACACACTTTTCCAATCCGTAATGCGCATCAATAACACCGCACCTTGCGCTC
>NZ_NPKW01000097.1:0-390 GCF_002265885.1 Vibrio sp. 03_296 | reverse complement strand
GCCATCGCGCTGCATTATTAATGCCGAATCGGTAGCTCAAATTGATCCGAGTTCAAAAAACGACCATGGACAAACAGTTGATCACACTCATTTTGAATCACGCGTCCGGTCAAAGCACTTTTAAATGAGCGCCCATGACCGAGCAAATAGATGGCTTCCAAGACACTGGTTTTGCCACTGCCATTCGGACCAATAAGAAAGTTAAAGCCTGGCGACAGTGCAATGTCGCAGGCTTTGATATTACGAAACTGCTGAATAATCAGACGAGAAAGCGGCATTCAATCAGCTTATAGACGAATTGGCATAACCACGTACATGGCGCTGTCGTCATCGACATTTTCAACCAGCGCACTGGCGTTAGCATCCGACATTGAGATTCGCACTTGTTCA
>NZ_NPKW01000969.1:0-1112 GCF_002265885.1 Vibrio sp. 03_296 | reverse complement strand
GTTCTCGTTACCGGGAACATTAGAATGCACMTCAAAATAATCCACTTGAGATCTTCAAGCTCAAACTCATTGGTTTCCAACCCCATCACTCGGTCTATGACCATTTCACGAGTCTCAGTGGTTAACACATTGATCTGTTCTAGAAACAGCAAAAAGCCGCGACATTCTAGATCCAATCGTTGCATCTCTTTAGGTGTGTACACTCGTGTTGAAGAGATCGCACTGCAACGCGAAATAGCAGAGTGATCATCACTCTTTTGTAATGCTGCCAGCTCTTCTAACCAAAGAAGGGCTTTGTAGATATCTTGCTGGTGAAATCCCGCTCGAAGCAACTCGTCTTCAAGCTCATCTTGATCCACTTGTAAATCTGCATCGCTATGGATGTAGGTTTCAAATAGATACATCAGTATATCCATCATCATAGCTAGCTAGCCCCTCCCCCTTCGAATATAGCCACCGTTAACTGCAACAACATGCCCTGAAAGCTCAAGCTCTAAGAGCTGCATCATGACTTCTTGCACAGGTATATTGGTCCTGTTTGCTAGAATATCAACTGGTGTAGCCTCATTACCTACGTTAGCTAACAGCTGAGGAAATGGCAATTGTTCTTCAGTATTAGAGGAAGAAATAAATCCGCTTGTTGGTTTGTCGAACCAGTCAGCAAGGTTTGCACTCACTCAGTTACATCCTCAACGCCAGTGACCAAACAAGCTCCGCTTTTTATCAGCGCGTTTCCACCACGTGCATTGGTAATATGAAGAGAACTAGGCAAAGCAAAGACTTTCTCGGCCTTGCTCAGCGGCATAACGGGCAGTAATCAAAGAGCCACTTTTCCTCTGCTGCTTCGACCACCAAAAACCCCCCAGAGACAAGCCACTAATGATTCGATTTCGACGAGGAAAATGTTCTGCTTTGGCTTTGGTACTCGGACGGAACTCCGAAACCAGCGCACCTTGTTGACAAATTCTCGCGGCAAGACCTTTATGGCGAGCGGGATAAATGTATTGAAAGCCCGAACCAAAGTCACTGCAACGGTTTCACCGCCCGCTGTTCAGCGCCACCATCATGGGCATGGCCATCAATCCCAAGCGGCCAAACCACTGGTCACCACC
>NZ_NPKW01000968.1:0-376 GCF_002265885.1 Vibrio sp. 03_296 | reverse complement strand
TTGGTGCAACTAAGCTTGTTATGTTTTTAAAAAATTCAACAGTGCAGTTAAAAGATGGAGATTGGCAAAAAGCAGCAGCTGAATCTAATCGGCCAGATGTAAATTCAGCACGCAATCAGTACGTTAAACAGTTACTGAATTCTGTGCCCGTGCCAAAAACTAAACCTTTAGAAGCTCCCAAGTCTACGTCCTGATTATTATGAAATCATTATTAACTATTTCTTTGTTTTCTATGTCTTTGTTAGCATGCACGACTAATACAAACATGTTTGAAAAATACTTTTTCATGAGTATTTCCCAGGTTTTTTGTTTTCAAAAACATCAGATACAGTTATTGGTTTGAATGGTTATGAGTATGCATTACTTACAAATGAAA
>NZ_NPKW01000967.1:0-524 GCF_002265885.1 Vibrio sp. 03_296 | reverse complement strand
GTAACATTAATTATTTCATCACAATAACCGTGCATTAACTGATTTATGTTTGTTTTTTCTTCGTTTAAACCTAGAATTTGACAGAAACCGCGCATAAATGGGACTAGATGATATCAGAAACTGCTTTTCGTCATGAATTTCGTCTTTTATATCCTCTACTTAATAGGTTTAGAAATTATGGATATACAAAAGAATCGACATTTCTTGTTGGTTTATTGGTGTAAACCCGTTGCTCTCACCCTCAATATTGTTGAAGTAATACAAGTTTAGGCACTGCTTCGCTTGATGTTCTAAGAGTTTGATTAAATCTGTGTTATGGGTGAGGATTAGCGTCTTTTTAGAAAATAAGAAGCTTAAGATCGCATAGGCTAGTTTGKTTTTGTATATGGAATCAAAACTCGATATCGGGTCGTCAAGTACAATTAAATCACATGTCGAGTTTTTTGCTTTTAGTAGTTCAAATGCTAGTGAAAGAAAGTTCTGTTCACCATTGCTCAGCTCAAGGTCTKKTCGATTTTTGTTTA
>NZ_NPKW01000966.1:0-1266 GCF_002265885.1 Vibrio sp. 03_296 | reverse complement strand
ARGGAATTCAAGTAGGTAAAGAATATTCAGAATCTTTTGAAGTTATTCGAATGTATTTATAAAGTAGGTGGTTATGCAGTATCATATTGTCCGCGATATTTCTGCTTCTGAACTGGCAAATGCTTTAGAATTAGATTTTTATGGTGACAGTGAGCAGCTTATTCGGACTGTTGGTAGCTTGGAAAATATAGAGTCGAATGTATTAAAATTTTGCCAATAAACCAAAAGAAAATGTATTAAAAGGAATCGTTATTGGTCTTGACGGAGTCGAAGCAGAGACGGTGCTTCTTTCTAAAAATCCTCGCTTAGGACTTCTGCAGGGGCGTTACAGTTTTTTGATTGACTCWGAAGTTTTAGTTAGAAAAACATCATCACTAGTTATTGATAACTCTGCGATTATAGCTAACTCTGCAGTAATTGAAGATGGAGTAAGTATTGGCGAAAGGACGATAATTGAACACAATGTAACAATTCACCAAGGTACAGTGATCGGTTCTAACACAATTATCAGAGCAAACTCAGTTATCGGCGCCCAGGGTTTTGGCTTCGAAAAAGTGATGAGGGATTGGTATAGATTTCCACATTTAGGAAGAGTAATCATTGGTAATAATGTTGAAATAGGGGCGTTAAATAGTGTTTGCATTGGAGCTCTTGATAATACAGTTATCAATGATGGTGTTAAAACGGATAATTTAGTACACATAGCGCATAATTGCCAAATTGGGAAAAATTCAATATTGACAGCATGTACTGAGTTAAGTGGAGGCGTTTTTTTGGGGGAAGGTGTCTGGATGGGACCCAATTCATCGACGATGCAGAAAGTTAGCATTGGGGACTCCGCTGTTGTTGGTTTGGGCAGTGTTGTAACCAAAAACGTTGAAGCTGGTAATACTGTTGCGGTTGGCCACCAGGCAAAGTTAATAAAAAGAGGTTAACGATGAAGTCTGTTTTAATCACAGGTGGTACAGGTGGAATTGGGACTGCGTTGGTAAAGGCTTTTGTTAATAAAGGATACCATGCTTATGTGACTCATACTCATAAACCAAGAGATGTTTTAGACTGTTGGCTGGCGGAAAATAAAATAGAAAAAAAACACGTTTCCTTTCTGGCATTAGACCTAAATAATATATCTGAAGTTGAACTACAGATATCTATATTGCTTGAAAATTCAAACATTGATGTTTTAATTAATAATGCGGGTGTAAGCAGCCGATTCCACATTTCTAAAAATGAATTTGGATCAATGGAATAGTGTAATAGATGTTA
>NZ_NPKW01000965.1:0-576 GCF_002265885.1 Vibrio sp. 03_296 | reverse complement strand
CCGTCATGGCTCCAGCTCATCGAGTTGAAGCGGATAAGCAGCGTATCATTTTACATGTTTTGCAGGCAGCGAGAGCGCTTCCACCAGAAAGGTAATGCAGTCATGTTAGGCTTTTTCAAACGCAATCAAAAGAACCATACTGTTCAACATCATCACTATCCGTACTCGTTTATCACCGTCAGCGAGTACATCAAACCGATGACAGTAGTAGAGTTTGAATCTGCCCAACAGAGCTTAGAAAACGCAAGCGAATGGCTTTATCAGAGTCATCAAAAGCGCATATGCGTTGTGCGCACATTTTAGCCATCACGATATTTGAAACGTCAATTATCAAGAAACGTTGAGCCAAATGGTCTCACGCCATGCGATCCCTGTCGTGTTGACCAATTGCCATGAAACCCTGCTCTCTGCCCTACCCGTCGTACTGGCAGGACATGAAGAGGTTGGTTTAATGGACATCAACCACAATATGGGACTGAAATCGACGCTGAATGTGAAGTTAGGTTCCGCCTACCATTTTGCGCTCACTCGCTATCCAAACAGCCGGGCGTTTTTTKKTGGCTGTCGACAAAGATC
>NZ_NPKW01000964.1:0-787 GCF_002265885.1 Vibrio sp. 03_296 | reverse complement strand
AAGTTTGGCCACATCGTCTTTGTCGTCAGTAAATTGGACTACCGATGGGTATTGGCAATGACAATGCCTGTTTTTTCACGCGATCTTTCGCTTCCACAGTGCCATGTGGCACAGCAATGGATTCGCCAAGATAGGTGGGGACGAGGGCTTCGCGTTCAAACATCGCCTCGACATACTCAGGTTCTGCGTAGCCAAGCTCAACCAGTTTGTTGCCAGCGAAACGAATGGCTTCTTCTTTGCTACTCGCTTTCAGGCCTAGGTGAATGTTTTCACGCTGGATCTGAAAGACTGAGGGTGGTTGCACGTCAAATGTACCGTCGTTGGCTGCCAATACAGACACTTTGACGATGTTGTCATCATTTGCTGCCGATTGCTGTTGCGCTGCAAACAGCTTAGTTACGAGTTGATTGTACATTTCACTGTCTAGGAAGTTGGTTAGTGAAATGTGGTAAGCATTCGGTGCGTGCTGACGTGCACGATCCGTAAGATCTTTATGCGTAATCACTATGTCGGCGCTCTCTGGTAAGCTGTTAATCGCAAGGTTAGTTACATGGATGTTGAGCCCGCATCCTGAATTTTTTACGAAGCATGCTCGCCCCATGGCACTGGAGCCCATTCCTGCATCACACGCCACAATAATGCTGTGCACGGTTGCTAGGTCTACATCACTTTTGTTTTGGTTAGTGACATTAGCACGCCCTTTTGACGCCGATTCCATGTTCTTCACCTGTGAAGTGGCTTTTTCCAATGCGGCTTCGTCGCCTTCTTCTTCTGTCGATGTTTGTGT
>NZ_NPKW01000963.1:0-696 GCF_002265885.1 Vibrio sp. 03_296 | reverse complement strand
TTCCTGCAAACCCAGAATACAGCTCATTGAATCTCGCGATGGCAGTACAGACCTTAAGTTACGAAGTTCGTATGGCTTATTTGCGTCATCAACAAAGCCAGTATCCAACGCAAGAAACTGCGGAATACCCACGCCACAGTGAACTGATCATGTTTATTCAGCACTTAGAGAAAGTGTTACTGACAACCGAATTTGTGCGAGCTGATCAACCTAACCRAGTCATGAATAAAATGCGCCGACTGTTCAGCCGAGCTCGTCCAGAAGCGCAAGAGTTGAACATTTTGCGTGGCATTTTGACTTCGTTAGAAAAGAGCATCAATAAGCAATAGTATCCCTGCTATTCATAGGGATGAATACCTGACTATTTAGTCAAATAAATACTTGACCATTTAGTCGGGTATGGAAAATCCGTATCATTACAAACAGTGTGGATACGGTGTGATATGAAACTGACATCTAAAGGAAGATATGCGGTAACGGCAATGCTGGATGTGGCACTGCATTCGCAAAAAAGTCCTGTACC
The DNA here is from genome assembly GCF_002265885.1 of Vibrio sp. 03_296. NCBI lineage: Bacteria > Pseudomonadati > Pseudomonadota > Gammaproteobacteria > Vibrionales > Vibrionaceae > Vibrio > Vibrio sp. 03_296. The sequence goes on along the minus strand of NZ_NPKW01000963.1, from coordinate 173 downwards.
TCTGGCAGATATTTCCGAGCGTCAGGGGATTTCGCTCTCTTACTTAGAGCAACTTTTTTCCAAATTGCGTAAAGCAGGTTTGGTTGCGAGTGTTCGTGGTCCTGGCGGAGGTTACCGTCTTGGCGCAGACGCATTTACCATTTCAATTGGAACGGTGATCGCTGGCCGTTCGA
>NZ_NPKW01000962.1:0-1091 GCF_002265885.1 Vibrio sp. 03_296 | reverse complement strand
CACTTCAGCGCGAGTTGCACCTTCTTTTACGGCAGCCAAGTTTTCTTTTGGCGTCATGACAGAAGAGACTTTCTTAGACAGATCCGTCACAAAACGTACGTCACGACCAGTGATGATACCCACTAGCTCATTGCTTTCGGTAACCACAGGGAAACCAGCAAAGCCGTGCTTGTCGGTCAGCGCAACCACATCCGCGATGGTCGCATCAGGGCTTACAGTGACAGGATCCGTTACGACACCCGCTTCAAACTTCTTCACTTTACGAACTTCAGCAGCTTGCTGTTCGATAGAACTAATTCTTGTCGAATAAAGCCAACTGCCACCTTCCTGCGCAAGTGCAATAGCGAGACGAGCTTCCGTCACGGTATCCATCGAGGCAGAGATCATAGGAATGTTCAGTGTGATGTTTTTGGTCAACTGAGTGCGAAGATCAGCTGTGTTTGGGAGAACAGTGGAGTGAGCTGGCACGAGTAGTACGTCATCGAATGTCAGCGCTTCTTTGGCAATTCTTAGCATTTGCAATATCTCACAATATGTAGAGGTAAAAAGAACAATCCAATCTCATCGTTTCGCATAATGAGGGCAGCAGGCTTTAAGCAACTTGCTATCATTTGGATTAGATATTGCGGACGGATTATACGGCCAACGCAATCGCTTGACCACAAATTTTTTAATTTTTTCTTGCATTCACCTCTTGCTATGTATTATATTGCGGCTAACTTCCATACCCACGTCTACGGGATTAGCTTTGTCTTCTCTGACCAATCCAAACATCTTCACTGTCTCACGTTTAAATTCTGAAGTTCGTTTATTGCTTGAAAACCAATTAGGCATTGTTTGGTTAGTGGGAGAGATTTCTAACTTCTCTGCGCCGGTTTCTGGCCACTTCGGTATTTCACCCTCAAAGACTCAATGGCTCAAGTTAAATGTGCCATGTTTAAAGGGAATAACCGACCTCGTTTCTTTTAAGTCCAACCAATGGTAATCAAGTTTTAGTCAAAGCACGTCTTTCGTTATACGAGCCACGTGGTGACTATCAGTTGATCATCGAAAGCATGCAGCCAGAGGGCGATGGTCGTCTGCAGCAGCAA
>NZ_NPKW01000961.1:0-650 GCF_002265885.1 Vibrio sp. 03_296 | reverse complement strand
TTGCGCGCAATGCAGCCAGCACGACGTGACTTTGACAAATCACAACTCGATTCAGACATATTGAGATCACGACTTTTTTTCGTGCGCGGTTTTGGGGCTCGTTTCGCAGGCTCTAATGGTTTGGCTGATTTTCGTTTGTTCTGTCATTATTTTTTGCTTCCTGAGCTTTTAAATCGAGGTAAATCATAAACAGACGAGCATCCAGCTCCAGTTGGTGATAGTCCGGCTCCATGTAGCAGCAAAGAGAGTAAAAGCTTTATCATGCTCTTTCTCTTTAATGTGCGCCAGTTCGTGCACAACCAACATGCGCAGCAAAGGCTCCGGCGCCTCTTTAAATACGTTGGCAATGCGAATCTCATTTTTCGATTTTAGTTTTCCGCCGTGGTTGCGAGACACGACACTGTGCAAGCCGAGCGCATTGTTAATCAGATGAATTTTTCCGTCGTACACCACTTTACTGATGGGGCCCGTTTTCTTCATAAACTGGTTTTTGATCTGCATCGCGTAGTCAAACAACGCTTTTTCACTGCGAATGTCGTGACGTGCTGGGTAGCGTTTATCAAACCAAGGAATTAAACGTTGCGACTCAATCAATTGGGCCACTTGCTGCACGATATGCTGCGGGTAACCCTGAATGTAGCGAAGTGACG
>NZ_NPKW01000960.1:0-954 GCF_002265885.1 Vibrio sp. 03_296 | reverse complement strand
TAACGGTATTGACTCGCTTCAAGCGCCAAAGGAGACAGTAGCATGGCAGAGGCAATTTCAACGCCGTAGTGTGGGGCAARCAACCGAACGACTCATTGCCATCTAAACTATTGTTGAAGTTGAATGCCACTACTGATGAATCAGAAATGCAGTCATAGAATACCGCCTGTTCATTGTAGCCAAGCACTTTACCGACGGTAACCACCAGCCCGGTTTCTTCCCAAGTTTCTCTTTGCGCGGTAACCGCAGGGTCCTCACCCGCAATGATCGTTCCTCCGGGAAGAGAAATTTGATGAGTTAAGATCTCATTGACTAAAACCAACTTGTCATCTGCACGGACGATACACAGCGCCCCTTTCAATCCCTCAGGTAATGAGGTTGAAGAGGTCGCAAAAGAGAAAGTGGAAAACACCAATGAAATAATGAGACTGATTACAACGAAAAATGACCGCTTATACACGCCAGACAACCTTTACTTACCTATTGTTTATTTGTATCTTTTAGAACGAAGCCATCGATTCGTACACCGAGAGCACTCTGCTCAAAAGAGTTGGCGCAATAATGACAGGAAACTCGATATTTTTCGACCTAAATTAACTTCAATCTGCGAGATGAAAGCCGTATTGAACGTCGTATCTGTCGTCCAACCATACGCCTACTTCACTCCTCTGTGTCTTTAGCTGCTAAAAGAAACAAGCCTCGCAAACGAGGCTTGTGAGTAAGTTAAAGTTTTGTCCAAGCTTGTTGCCAGTTGGTACCCACACCTGGCTCATAGGCACTCGGTGTTGAACTACACCATAAGTTATAAGGCCACGACTTACACTGGTATGTCGATCCCACATTAGTCACAACATCACCCGCACTGTAATTTGTCCCCGCCACATACGCATTCGCATCGGTTGGCGGTGTTGGTTCGGGTGTTGTTGGCGGTTCAGGCGTCGTTGGAGGCTCTGT
>NZ_NPKW01000096.1:0-9083 GCF_002265885.1 Vibrio sp. 03_296 | reverse complement strand
TGTATCGTGACTTTAGTCGACAGAATGACTGGTTACACTTTTATCGGGCAAATGGATGATAGAACAAGCGAGTCGCTCAACGTAAGAATGAGCAAAATCATGACCCGCTCTGACTTACCTTTTAAGACGATAACTTCGGATAACGGCACTGAATTTCATGGTTACGCACAACTAGAAAAACATCATAACTGTCTGTTTTACTTTGCAAATCCATACCACTCATGGGAGCGAGGCACTAATGAAAACACCAATGGTTTGATGCGACAATACTTACCAAAACGAACTTCCATGTCACACGTGACACAGAAGCTATGCAATGAAATTGCACACAAATTAAATACGCGCCCACGCAAAAGACTTGGGTATAGAACACCACTGGAGTATATTCATGCGCATCTTTAAAAAGTGTCGCACTTCAAACTTGATACTAAGCTGACTTAATTGTTCTCGCTGCTCCGCGTTAAGAAATGCTGGGCGACCCGTTCTTGGTTTCTCTTGCAGTCCTTCAAGCCCTTCTTCACGGAATGTTTGTACCCATTTATTCACACTGGTTCTGCTTACCTTTAGGAACTTAGCCAATTTTCTTGGCTCTTCAGTCTAGTTAATTTAAGGCTCCTAACAGGCTTTCAATCAATACCAAAAACTAAATAGTGAACGAGGAGTCTATCTTGCTTAATGTGTCCTATATTAATTAAGTAACACGACAGTCTAAGGAGAGAGGTATGTCCCAAGAAGCTCTGATTTCACGTCTCAACGAATTACCTCGGATTGAGAGTGTGCTGCAAGAATTACTTGAGATGGTCAATCGAGATAATTTTGATTTTTCTGAGCTATCAAAAAAATTGGCAATGGATCAGGTACTCAGTGCCCGATTACTCAGAATGGCTAACTCGGCACATTTTGCCGGTAACAAACCTCTTTCCAACCTCAATGAAGCGGTTATTCGTGTTGGGAGTGGGGCTGTTCGTACTCTTGTTTCTTCTTCAATTCTCTACAGCGCGTTCCCCAAAATTGAAACATTGAATATCAAGGATTATTGGGCCAATACCTTTGAAGTTGCGATGATTGCGAGCAAATTAGCAGATCAAGCGAAGTTGGATGCTAATGAAGTCTTTACCACGGGTGTACTGCACAATATTGGAGAGTTGATGATTCACTCTTTGGTGCCTGAACAGGCGATGGAAATCAGCAATAAAATTGCTGAAGGGCAGTCCTCGTTAAGTGCACAAAGAGAGGTATTAGGCACGGATGCGACGGAACTTGGGGCGAAGCTAGCTGAAGCTTGGAAGTTTCCGCCAGAAATGAAAGATGCTATTGAAAACATCAATCATCCTGGCAAGGCTAAAATAGCCAAACGGTTAGCTTGCTTGCTCTACTTAGCAAGAGACATCAATAAGCGCTGGGATTCGATGTTAGAGGAAGAGGAAAAGCAACATTACTTGGCTGAACATCCTGCGGCAGCGGCGCTGGGCATTACTCCCGGACGCGCTTTTGTGATCGATCAAATCAGAGGGCAAGGAAGTGAAATGGCTTACAACATGTTTAGTTAGCGGTAAGCCAATATCCGTTAAGAGTGATCCGCGGCAGCGAACTTTCTTTTACCCCATTTGATCTGCTGAATAACCAGTCCTGCAATAATGAGCATCAAGCCAATGAGGGTTGTAGGGTGAATTTCCTCACCAATTATGGAGGAAAGTAGCATGAGAGAGATAAAAGGTGAGGCGAAAATGAGGTTGCTGATCCTTGCCGTGTTATTGGTGAGTTTCAGTGCAGATAGCCATAGGACAAAAGTCACTCCCATTTCAAACAGGCCAACATAAGTGACAGCAAGCCAGCCATGCATCGAAATCTGCCCCCATGACTGGCCTTCGATGACTGTTAAAGCAATGGCAAAAGGAATAGCGACTAAGAAACCAAGCAAGACACCAACAATAGGATCGGCTTGGTTTTTAGTATTAAGGATCCAGTACCCAGCCCAAAGTAAAGTCGACGTGAGTGCTAGCGCTACGCCCACAGGGCTTTCAAATGATAGCCCTAATAAATCGCCCTTTGTGGCAATGACAATCACGCCAACGTAGCTGAATACACAGGCAACCCAATCTTGCTTACGAATTTTCTGCCCAAGAAACATGGCAGCCATTAGTGTCAGTGTGATGGCCCAGCTATAGTTGATCGCTTGTGCCTGAGAGGCAGGTAACAGATCGTAGGCTTTAAATAAAATGAGGTAGTAGGCTAATGGGTTGATCAGCCCTAGTAGTAAGTAATACCAAGGATTTGATAAGAAAGTAGTACTGATTTGTGTCAGTTTTCCTTGTAGGGCACAAATCGTGAGAAGGGCCATTGCAGAAACAACACTGGCCACGGTGAGCATTTGGATAGGGCTAAACTCAGCGAGCGTAAGTTTAAAGGCGGTCGCTACAGTAGACCATAACAATACAGCAGAAAGCCCGAATCCTAGGGCGCGATGCTCGTTCATAAATCCTCAAAATGATAGTCAGCAAGCAAAGCACCTAGTGTAAGCGAGGATTTTCTGTGCAACAAACTGGACATTTATCCAGTATGTAAATACCATTGAAACACGCATCTCTTTTCTTAGAACGCCTTATTATGCAATGGATTATAGATAACCAAGCTTCCCTTCTGCTGACCCTTTTTTCTTCGCTATCGACTGCAATTTTAGCCGCTTGGTGGCAGCGCCAGAAGCTAGAGGTGGTGAATCAGTTGTTGCAACAACAGCTAGAAAGTGAACAACGCTTATCTGCCAGTAAAATCGAACAACTGCAGCACGGAATGCAACAGCTTCAAACGGAGTTAGATGATTATGATCAGGAGCGCGATCAGGCGGCCTATGAGGTCAAACAAACCCATGGTAAGTTGATGGCCGCAATTGAGAAACTACGCTACTTCGATGCGGTAAAACAAGAGCGTCAACAATACTTTGATGAGTTAACGGCGTTAAGGGAACACAACGCAAAATTAGAGACACAACTGCGTGAGCAGCAGGTTCGTCATGAGCAACTGAATCAAGCTAATCAGGAGAAGCTGCAAATTCTGGAACAAGCAGAGGTGCGCTTGAAACAGCAGTTTGAGCATCTTGCGAATCAACTTTTTGAAGAAAAAACCGCTAAGGTTGATCAACAAAACCGCCTCAGCTTAGAGGGACTATTATCCCCCTTAAAAGAGCAGTTAGAAGGCTTTAAGAAGCAGGTCAATGATAGTTTCAGTTATGAAGCCAAAGAACGTCATACGCTTGTGCATGAGTTGAAAAATTTACAACGCCTGAATGAGCAGATGACTCGTGAAGCCGTGAACCTTACGCAAGCGCTCAAAGGAGACAATAAGCAGCAAGGAAACTGGGGAGAAGTGGTGTTGGCGCGTGTGCTTGCGGAATCAGGATTACGCGAAGGGCATGAATATCAGACTCAGGTCAGTTTGCAAAATGAAGCGGGTAAACGCTATCAACCCGACGTGATCGTCTATTTACCTCAAGATAAGCAAGTGGTGATCGACTCCAAAATGACGTTGGTGGCCTATGAGCGCTATTTCCATGCGGAGTCGGACAGCGAGCGCGACATTGAGTTGTCCAATCACCTTGCTGCGATTCGTGCGCATATTAAAGGATTAAGTGTAAAAGATTATCACCAGCTCAAAGGTATTCACTCCTTGGACTATGTGCTGATGTTTATACCTGTCGAGCCAGCTTTCCAATTAGCAATACAAGCTGATCCGAGCCTGGTCAAAGATGCGATGGAACAAAATATTATCTTGGTGAGTCCAACCACATTACTGGTTGCTCTGAGAACCATTGATAACCTCTGGCGCAATGAGCGTCAGAGCCAGAACGCGAAGATCATTGCACAGCGAGCAAGTAAGCTATACGACAAGCTGCGCTTGTTTGTCGATGATATGCAAAACTTAGGCGGAGCGCTGGATAAAGCTAACCAAAGTTACCAAGGGGCAATGAACAAATTGGTGACCGGGCGAGGAAATGTCATTCGTCAGGCGGAAAGTTTCAAAGAGCTGGGTGTTGAAGTCAAACGCCCTATCTCGGCGGATTTAACTCAATTAGCACAAAATGACTCTTTAGTAGAAAGACATCCCGTTGAGGATAAAGTAAACTATTCGACCGCAGTCTTGGGCCAAGAAAACCATTTCGGCCCTCAATCGAACCGCACTGCCCAAGAGGAAAAATAATGACGGACATCAGCGTGCAATCGAATACAGCTTTAGAATCATCAGAAACCACGCATTTTGGTTTCACTACCGTAGCGAAAGAAGAAAAAGTCGCTAAGGTTGCTCAAGTATTTCATTCAGTCGCAGCCAAATACGACATTATGAACGACCTGATGTCAGGGGGAATTCATCGTTTGTGGAAGCGCTTTACCATCGATTGCAGTGGTGCTCGTCCTGGTCAGAGAGTATTAGATTTAGGTGGTGGCACAGGAGATTTGACTGCCAAGTTTTCCCGTATCGTCGGTGAAAAGGGTCATGTCATTCTCGCTGACATCAATAATTCTATGCTCAATGTCGGTCGTGACAAACTACGAGACAGCGGCATTGTCGGTAACGTTCATTACGTACAAGCGAATGCCGAGGAATTGCCATTTCCGGATGATTACTTTGACATTATTACCATCAGTTTCTGCCTACGTAACGTGACTGACAAAGATAAAGCGCTTCGCTCGATGTTCCGAGTGCTCAAGCCGGGTGGTCGTTTGTTGGTATTGGAATTTTCCAAACCTGTCTTTGATCCGTTATCTAAGGTGTATGACGCGTACTCTTTCCACCTATTACCGAAGATGGGTGAGTTAGTCGCGAACGATGCCGATAGCTACCGTTACTTGGCCGAATCGATTCGCATGCATCCTGATCAAGAGACCCTTAAGGGCATGATGCAAGAAGCTGGCTTTGAAAATACCTCATACTACAATTTGACGGGTGGCATTGTTGCCCTGCATCGTGGCTACAAGTTTTAGGAGCCTCCATGCCATTTGAACCACTCATTACCGCAGTGATTGAAACTAGCCTCAATGTGCTGGTAAAAGACAATCCGGATCTCGAAAAGCGTTTATTACGTTTAAAGGGGCAAGTGATCCAAGTTCATCTCCAAGAGGTGAACAAAACGTTGACGTTTATTTTTAGCCAACAGATTGATGTATTAGCCAATTATGAAGGCCAACCGGATTGTTATTTGTCGCTTAAATTAGCGGTGTTGCCTGATCTGAAAGAGCAGGCCAATATCACGAAGCTGATTAAGCAAGACAAGCTGATCCTTGAAGGGGACATTCAATTAGCGCAGAAGTTTGCTCAGCTCATCTCGGATGCAAAACCGGATGTGGAGGAATGGGTATCGCGTGTCACTGGGGATGTGGTCGCTCACTCTTTGGCTCAGGGTGTAAAGAATGTTGGTGGCTTTGTCGGCCGTCAAGCAAAAAAGCAACAGCATCATCTTGCTCAGGTGATTACCGAAGAATGGCGTCTGGCACCTGGACCATTGGAAGTGGCTTACTTCTGTGACCAAGTGGACGATGCCAAAAGTGATCTCGCCAGACTAGAAGCTCGTCTGCAAAAACTGTTGGAGAAAGCATGACCCCGACAGAGCTAAAGCGTCTTTATCGCATCATTAAAGTTCAGCTTGAATATGGTTTGGATGATCTACTGCCAGACCATCAACTTGCCAAAGCACCACGTTGGATGCGCAAAAGCTTGTTTTGGCTTAAGAATCAGCATCCAGAAAAGCCGTTAGGGGATCGTCTACGTCTTGCCCTGCAAGAGCTGGGCCCTGTTTGGATTAAGTTTGGCCAGATGTTGTCTACTCGTCGCGATTTGTTTCCTCCTCACATTGCAGACCCGCTTGCACTGCTGCAAGATCAAGTCTCGCCTTTTGATGGTGCATTGGCGAAAGCGCAAATGGAGCAAGCACTCGGTGGGCCTCTAGAAACTTGGTTTAGTGATTTTGACCTAGTTCCTTTAGCGTCGGCCTCCATTGCGCAGGTGCATACCGCCAAGCTGAAAACGACTAACCAAGAAGTGGTATTAAAGGTCATTCGCCCAGATATTCGTCCCATCATTGATGCAGATCTAAAACTGATGCGACGTATGGCGCGTATAGTCGCCAAAGCAATGCCTGAAGCACGTCGTCTTAAACCAATCGAAGTGGTTCGAGAGTATGAGAAAACCTTACTGGACGAGCTTGATTTGCGTCGCGAAGCGGCCAATGCGATACAGCTAAGACGCAATTTTACCGACAGTGAAGAGTTATATGTTCCTGAAGTTTATCCGGACTTTAGTAATGAAACTGTCATGGTTTCTGAGCGAATATATGGCATCCAAGTCTCGGATATTGCAGGCTTGAAAGAGAATGGCACCAACATGAAGTTGTTGGCAGAAAGAGGGGTGAGTGTATTCTTTACCCAGGTTTTTCGCGACAGCTTCTTCCATGCAGACATGCATCCAGGGAATGTGTTTGTTAACCCTGAACATCCCGAGAACCCCCAATGGATTGGTTTGGATTGTGGCATTGTTGGCACATTAAATAGCGAAGATAAACGCTATTTAGCGGAAAACTTTTTGGCGTTTTTTAATCGTGATTATCGACGTGTAGCCGAGCTGCATGTGGACTCTGGCTGGGTACCGGCAGACACCAATATTGATGAATTTGAATTTGCGATTCGTATTGTTTGTGAGCCGATTTTTGCCAAACCGTTGTGTGAAATCTCCTTTGGTCATGTGCTATTGAACCTATTCAATACCGCAAGGCGATTCAATATGGAAGTTCAGCCACAACTGGTGTTATTGCAAAAAACCTTGCTGTATGTGGAAGGGTTAGGGCGCCAGCTTTACCCTCAACTTGATCTCTGGGAAACCGCAAAACCCTTCCTTGAAGAGTGGATGATGAATCAAGTTGGTCCTAAGGCGTTGATCAATGCAATAAAAGACCGCGCGCCTTATTGGGCGGAAAAATTACCTGAACTGCCGGAGTTGCTGTATGACAGCCTCAAACAGGGCAAAGAGATGAACCAGAGAATGGATCAGCTTTACCAAGGCTATCGAGCCAGCAAGCGCCAGCAGGCAACAGGAAAGTTTTTATTTGGTGTTGGGGCCACATTAGTCGTATGCTCGGCAATATTGGTGGACCACACTTATGAACAGCTTTCACTGGCGACGGCTATTGCAGGCGTCACATTTTGGCTGTTCAGTTGGCGAGCTTATCGTCGTTAGACGTTAAACTCTTGATCTAATTTTTGTTACAAAAGACCCGAGGTAAAAAGAATGGGTGGTATCAGTATCTGGCAACTGTTGATTATTGCTGTCATCGTTGTATTGCTATTCGGAACTAAAAAACTGCGCGGTATTGGTAGTGATTTAGGCGGCGCAATTAAAGGCTTCAAAAAAGCAATGAACGAAGAAGAGTCTGAGAAGAAAGACGCAGACTTTGAGCCGAAAAGTCTAGAGCAGCAAGACAAACAAGCTGCGACCGAAACTAAAAAAGACAAAGAGCAGGCGTAATAAGTGTTTGATATCGGTTTTTGGGAACTGGTATTGATATTTGTCGTGGGTCTGGTTGTTTTAGGGCCAGAGCGTTTGCCGCATGCGATTCGTAGTGTGGCGCGATTTGTTGGTGCAGCAAAAAGCATGGCAAATAGCGTTAAAGACGAGTTAGCTCATGAGCTCAAAGTTCAGGAGCTACAAGAAAACTTGCGTAAAGCAGAGCAAATGGGGATGGAAGAACTTTCGCCAGACCTGAAAGCGTCTGTGGAGCAGCTAAAACAAGCAGCTCAGTCGGTGAATCGCCCATACGCAGATGTGTCAGCCAAAAATGAAGCCACGTCCAGCTCGTCTAGTGATGTGATTCATCAAACTGAGGCGGCAAAAACATCGGCGGCAAATACCAAGTCCGAATAGTCTCACATAGGGGAGCTACTCTTTGGGTAGCTCTTTTTTGATCCGTTTTGATTCTAGAGGTTTGACATGTCTACCGTTGAGCAGACTCAACCTTTGATTAGCCACTTGTTAGAACTGCGTAATCGCTTATTGAAAGCGCTCCTTGCAGTGTTGATTGTTTTTGTCGGTCTAATCTATTTTTCTGGTGAAATATACGAGTTTATCTCGGCGCCGCTGGTGGAGCGTCTTCCTGAAGGGGCGACGATGATCGCAACGGATGTGGCTTCACCGTTTTTTACGCCGCTCAAATTGACTTTGATCGTGGCGGTCTTTTTGGCTGTGCCGTTTATTCTTTATCAGGTTTGGGCGTTTGTGGCGCCTGGCCTGTATAAGCATGAGCGTCGCTTAATCATGCCATTGTTGGCTTCCAGTTCGTTATTGTTTTATTGCGGCGTGGCGTTTGCTTACTACGTTGTCTTTCCTCTGGTGTTTGGCTTTTTCACCGCCATCTCTTTGGGTGGCGTCGAGTTTGCCACCGACATCGCCAGTTATTTGGATTTTGTTTTAGCGCTGTTTTTAGCATTTGGTATTGCTTTTGAGGTACCAGTAGCGATCATTTTGCTGTGCTGGACAGGAGCAACCGATCCGAAGAGCTTAAGCGAAAAACGCCCCTATATTATTGTTGGTGCGTTTATCGTAGGGATGCTGTTAACTCCGCCAGATATGATTTCGCAAACCCTATTGGCCATTCCGATGTGTTTGTTGTTCGAAGTCGGTTTGTTCTTTGCGCGTTTCTATACCCGCAAAGAGGAAAGTGAAGAACAAGAGCAAGAATAATAAAAAAGCGGCTTCATGAAGCCGCTTCAGATTGATGACGAACCCCGCTTTTTAAGTGGGGTTCTTTTTTGGAAGCGACCGTAGGTCGCGATCGTGATTTTTTTTTGTTATATCGTGCGCAGAAGTTTCCATTCATTACACGGGTATACAGAAGCAAGTATCTGCCTTATTTCTGCCATATTTAAGCCCATTTTTCGTAGATAGTTCACCACCAACGCTATCTTCTTGATGTTTTGGGCTGCCGCTGCCAACCAACATTGCATTTGCACATTGGCTAGACCTCRGAAGCGAGCATAACGATGACCATGATGTTGCTTGGCATCTGCAAAGCTCCGTTCTACTGTTTCACTTCGACGTCGATA
>NZ_NPKW01000959.1:0-388 GCF_002265885.1 Vibrio sp. 03_296 | reverse complement strand
TTGCCAAAGAAGCTACGACCTTAGGAGAACATCKGGTGATCCCGGTGGTTTGCCTTATCGTTGGGTGATTAAGGCGATCATTCCACTTTCTTTCCTTTTCATGGCAATAAGTGGTGTTGGTCTGCTTCTTCATTCACTCAATAAAATCGTTAACCCGCATCTTATGCATCCATCTCCATCAGATAAGTCGTAAGGAAATCAGGATGATCGGTATAGTAATGTTTTTTGTAGCCTTGTTTGCGCTACTGCTTGGTTTCCCTGTGGCATTTACCTTTGGTGGTATTGCGCTGTTGTTTGGTGTTTGGGCTGAAGGGGTTGAAATGTTTGCCTTCATGCCGTATCGCATTCAATCCATCATGGAAAATACGGTGTTGATGGCGGTGCCGCT
>NZ_NPKW01000958.1:0-1118 GCF_002265885.1 Vibrio sp. 03_296 | reverse complement strand
TCGTGCTTACCATCAAGTTTCCACTTGATGCGAGCTTCAGGAAGGTGAAGACATTCAGCAAGACCTGAAAGAGTGCTCTGCACCATTCTCACATCAACAACAGCAAATTTTAAGAGAAGAACTACCGCAGTTTAAAACTAAAACTAGCTTAGACATGTGTGACTACCTGTTATTCGTCTGATTAAAATCAGTAAGGATGAAAAATCATTCACAAGAATAGACGATGCAACCAAAGCTGCGACACTAATCTTGGTCAAAAACTTTCAATTTCCGTATTTCTAAGAGAGAGGTGAACCCGTATCACCACTTTGCGATCCATTGCAGAAGGTCTTCAGAGTTGCTTAAATTGTAAATAACAGCAACAATGAGATTGAGGGTCTGCAAAGGATAGCGATAATAAGCAATGATAAACAAAAAAAATTTGAAAGAATATTAACTTTCATCAATTTTTTGCGTTTTCAGTTGAAATTCTTCAATCTAATTTTTAGAGAGAGTCAGTATGAACAATAAGTCGGACTTGCCCACAGTCTGAGAGATGGGCAAAAGTACATGGATACTTGGCCGATGCGCAAAGAGCTGAGCGCAATCTTCCTGAGCAAAGGATTATCAAAGCGACGCGTTTTGGTATTAAAGTGATGCCTGCGATAGCGGCCATCAGTGTCCTGACTCAAATGGCGTTCAACAATTATCAAGCTCTGCCTCAAGCGATGTTGTACGTGGCTTTATTTGCACTGAGTTTGCCTTTGCAAGGAATGTGGTGGTTAGGTCATCGTTCCAATACTCAACTGCCACCGGCACTGGCCACGTGGTATCGAGAATTGCATCAGAAAATTGTCGAAAGTGGTTCGGCATTAGAACCGCTTAAATCCCGACCTCGCTACAAAGAGTTGGCGCATACCTTAAACCGTGCTTTCCGTCACTTAGATAAATCCGCGCTCGAGCGTTGGTTCTAAGTTTCCACTTGTTCAAAAAAGATCGTTAACGGGCAGCCAATCGGGTTGCCCGTTTTGCTTTTGCCCGCTGAGTGACCGCATTTGATCTCTCTGTTTTGTTGTATTTCTGTTAAATCCTGCTTTCCTAATAGAGAAGTTGCTGGTAATAATGTCATTCAGATGTAC
>NZ_NPKW01000957.1:0-859 GCF_002265885.1 Vibrio sp. 03_296 | reverse complement strand
CAAGCACGATGTCATTATTGCCAATCACAGTTTGGTCATGGCTGATGCAGACTTAGGCGGCGGTGTTATTCTGTCTGAACCGGAAAACACCATTTACGKTTTTTGTATGAAGCGCATCATCTTCCCCACGTTCGCACGAGATCATGCCTCTGCTGCTTCAAGCCTAAAAGGTGCAGCTGCATGGCTCGAACGCTTAAACCAAAACAGCAGCAAGTTTGCAGCCTTGGCGGATAAAAACGCGTTAGTCGCTTTCGCAATGAACTTCAAGAATCCGTGCAAGTGGTGATTCCCTCTTTACTACAGCTCGCAAAACAGTTCGACCCAGCGAGTTTTGAGGAAGGCACCTATCGATTTGAGCATGGCCAACTCCCTTCTTGGCTAGAAGAGCAGGCAAAGAGCTCAAATTTCAGCCAGAAGCCATCAGGCGGTCGCTAAAATTGCCGATCTCGTCGCCGAACGTGTTAAAGATGGTGAACTTTCAGCAAAAACTGCCGAGCCCGCTTTGGCGGAACTGGGTTTCTATATTCAACGAACTGAAAATCTTTCACAAGTGTGGCGATTGATGGCAGAGCCGACCCGTGAGAAAGGTGCGCCTCTTGCTCGCTGGCTTGAAAAACATCCGGATCGCGAAGGTGACGTTATCGTCAGTGTCTCTCCTTTAGAGGTAGGCTGGCAGCCTGACACAATCTGGAGTCGCTGCGTCGGCGCATTGGTTGGTTTCTGCAACCATGAGAGCACTGAACTCATTCAATATTCTGTCATCAAGCAGGCATTGATATGCGTGAGGAATCGGGAGTCCAATTTCTTGCTTTGGCCTCACCTTTCGATTATCAAAACCAAGCAGAGTTGCATCTGCCTG
>NZ_NPKW01000956.1:0-508 GCF_002265885.1 Vibrio sp. 03_296 | reverse complement strand
TTGAATCTCTGAGCGAATTTTTGCTATGGGTGGGTACGCTTCTTACGTATGGGGCGCTTTTGGTATTACCTTTTTGTCCATGCTGATTCTATTGATCAGTAGCTTACGTCGTAGCGATGCGCTTCTTAAAGAAGTAAAAGCGAAGATAGATCGTCAGGCACGTATCGATGCCGCGAAGAATATGGAGAACACCCTATGAATCCAAGACGTCAAAAGAGACTGGGGATTATTTTAGCGATTTTAATCGGTGTCAGTGCCACTATCGGTTTGATGATCTACGCCTTGAACCAAAACATGGATCTTTCTATACCCCAACCGAATTGGTGAATGGCAAAGATGATGGCACTAAGCCAGAAGTTGGTCAGCGCCTACGTATTGGTGGAATGGTGGTGATGGGGTCTGTGAGACGCGCTCCAGAATCTCTCAAAGTACGCTTTGATCTTGCGGATGTGGGTCCTAAAGTCGACCATCGAGTACGAAGGCATCCTGCCCGATTTGTTCCGTGAAG
>NZ_NPKW01000955.1:0-817 GCF_002265885.1 Vibrio sp. 03_296 | reverse complement strand
AATTAGTTAAATTTCGAGTTCTATCCTGGTCTTACCAAGCAACATTTTTAATTCATCAAGTAATGTATCACTAGGCGTTACTCGCCATTCCGTGCCCAATGTTAACCGCGCTCTGGCGTCGGCACGCTGGTAGTATACATTGACAGGAATCGTTCCGGCTTTATGCGGTTCTAAGATCCGGCTAAAGCGCTCAAAAAACTGGTCATCAATCTGTAGATGCGGCAATCGAAACTGACACTCCTCTGGCGTATTTTTCACGTCGCAGAACCGAGGTCCATCACTTCGCGAGCCGTCAYTTTAAGGCCACCATTGAAGTCATCAAAGCTGGACCTGTCCGGAAACCACCAAGATTTTATCTTTTTCCAGCAGATCTGCATACCGTCTAACGCATCTGAGAACAACATCACTTCCATACGACCGCTGCGATCATCCAATGTCATGATACCGATACGCGTACCACGCTTGGTGGTCATCACACGGGCGGCGATCACTAAGCCAGCCAGTGTCGTGAATTGTCCACGACGCGTTGGGGTGGCGTCTTTTAATCGACAACTGGTGTACTTATTGAGTTCCGTGAGATACGCATTAACTGGGTGCCCTGTCAAATAAAGGCCCAGCGTTTCACGCTCCCCTTCAAGCCACACTTTTTCTGGCCAAGGTTCCACTTGAATGTATTTGTGTTCCACCTCTTCAGGCGCATCGGTCAATACACCAAACAAGGAATTCCGCGTGCGTCATTGGTGCTGGACGCTCTGCTGCGCCTTTAGAGTCAACCAGTTTCTCAACCACTTCACCTTCAGCCGCTTCAAGTTCTGCA
>NZ_NPKW01000954.1:0-898 GCF_002265885.1 Vibrio sp. 03_296 | reverse complement strand
AACTTCTTGATGCACAAGGAAATGCACTTGGCTATGGCGGTGGTGAGCTAGCGAAATTGGCAACGATTGACTGCTCTCAACTCGATCCTCGTTTGGCTCAAGTTCGCCTCGAAGTCGCGTGTGACGTTGATAACCCACTATGTGGTACAAAAGGCGCTTCCGCTGTCTTTGGCCCGCAGAAAGGGGCAACGCCAGAGATGGTCAAAAATCTTGGATGAAAAACTTGGCGCATTATGCCGCGATCATTAAAACAGCAACTTGGCGCGGATGTTCGTGATATCGCCGGCTCGGGCGCTGCGGGCGGCATGGGGGCGGCGCTGCTAGGCTTGCTCAATGCCGAGCTTCGTCCTGGTATTGAGATTGTCATGGACGCAGTTCGCTTAGATGAAATCGTCGCGGATGCGGATCTGGTGATCACAGGTGAAGGTCGTATCGACAGCCAAACCATTCATGGCAAACCCGATCGGTGTCGCGCGCACAGCGAAAAGCACAGCTTGCCGGTGATTGGCATCGCGGGTTGTCTGTCGGCCGATTGCGGAGTGGTACATGAACATGGACTCGACGCCGTCTTTGCCGTGGTCAACCGTTCCGTTGATCTGCCAACCGCGTTGGCAGAAGCGGCAGAGAACGTGGAGCTAACAGCAATGAAACGTTGCCGCTGCTTTTGTATGCTCGCCGATTAAGCTTTGACTTAACGTAAAAAAACCGCTGAAAATTCAGCGGTTTTTTATTATCAACGATTTTACTAAGCCGGCTGTTGGAAAATCACTGTATCGGCTTTTTTGGTGTACTGCCCCATCAGGTGGAAGTTGAGGTAACGGTAGGTATCCGCTCGCCGTTGCATCCAACTGTTTCGCGTACTCCATGTACTCTTCTACCTGTTGGGATCACGGTCCAA
>NZ_NPKW01000953.1:0-1072 GCF_002265885.1 Vibrio sp. 03_296 | reverse complement strand
GGAAAGAGAACGCGGCCATAGCGCCAGACCTACTCCACTCAATGAAAGCCATTGGACGCAACTCTTCTTCTCAATGGGCCTTTGCGGTGCTGTTAGCGGTGTGCATGATTTTCTGGATGCGCATTGCCGCATTTACTCCATGCCCTCTACCCTTCTGTGCAAGGCGCACCACTTACAGAGTTTCTTCCTTTCTTAGTGATTGGTTCACTCGTTGGTTTCGTCCTGGCCAGTATCGTCTTCAGCATTTCTGCGTTTTCGATTCCGATGATGATGATGGAACGCCGAGTCGATATGATGACAGCGGTTTTCAGCAGCTTTAATGCCGTGAAGTCCAACATTCCGGCAATGATTGTTTGGGCAGCCATATTGCTTGGTGGCATTCTGATTGGCTTTGCCACTTTACGGCATTGGTATTGCTCTTCACCATGCCGATACTTGGCTACGCCACCGTGGCACGCCTACATGAACCATCAAGAAAAACACCACTAGGTCTTTACCCCTAGAAGCATCAACAGATAATGCTATTATTTGCCCTCATCACACCATGAGGGCAAATTTTTGATGAAAAAGATCGAGTTTGAGCTGCACTACCAAGCCCAAAAAGCACTGCACGCTTGTATCGATAAAGCCAACCACTACTTTCAGCGCCAGTTTCCAATGCCACTTCTTAGCTATCAATTAAGAGGCAAAGCGGCAGGTAAGGCGTATCTGCAACTCAATCAAATTCGTCTTAACCCGATTTTGTTCAAAGAGAACAAAACGGTCTTTCTTGGAAGAAGTGATTCCTCATGAAGTGGCTCATCTTGCTCACTTATCAGTTATATGGCCGAGTTAAACCTCATGGCGTAGAATGGCAATCCATCATGCAAGGCGTCTTTCTCTTGCCCGCCAACACAACGCATCAATTTGCAGTTGCTTCCGTGCAAGGAAAAACCTTCCAATATCGCTGACCAATGTCGCGAGTTTCCGTTAACCATCCGTCGCCACAACAAAGTTCTGCGTAATGAGGCCAGCTATACCTGCCAAAAGTGCCGACAAACCTTGCTCTTCACCGGTGTCCAACTCTCATAGC
>NZ_NPKW01000952.1:0-1947 GCF_002265885.1 Vibrio sp. 03_296 | reverse complement strand
CCGTTAACTTGTTGCAATAAACAACAAGTTATCAGCTACAGGGGCTGAATCACATCTGTTATTTACATTTGTAGCCAGATAACTGACGAAAAGAGACCAAACGGAAAAAAACTAAAAAAAACACATAGACGCCATAGTGTGAACTACGTATTATTCCACTCCGCCGATAGGGCATGCGCCCGTAGCTCGAGCTGATAGAGCGTTGGCCTCCGGAGCCAAGGTCGAAGGTCGAATCCTTTCGGGCGCGCCATTTGGATGCCTGGAGGATATATCGGTGAAAAACAATGGTGGCTATAGCTCAGTTGGTAGAGTCCCGGATTGTGATTCCGGTTGTCGCGGGTTCGAATCCCGTTAGCCACCMCATTCTTTTCTAAGAATGAAACATTTGTCGGTGAATAGCGCAGCTTGGTAGCGCATCTGGTTTGGGACCAGAGGGTCGGGGGTTCGAATCCCTCTTCACCGACCACTATTATTTGGGTTTTGCTTAAGGCGAGGCTCAGGTTTATGGCTTAAATAAGCGGTAAACATGACAATCTGATGGTGGCTATAGCTCAGTTGGTAGAGTCCCGGATTGTGATTCCGGTTGTCGCGGGTTCGAATCCCGTTAGCCACCCCATTCTTTCTTTAAAGAATAAAATTTCGGTGAATAGCGCAGCTTGGTAGCGCATCTGGTTTGGGACCAGAGGGTCGGGGGTTCGAATCCCTCTTCACCGACCACATTGAGAAAAAGGCTCTACAGCAATGTAGAGCCTTTTTCGTATCTGGTGATATTTGTTTGGGATCTGGGGCGGGAGCTGGAATCCCAGCCGTGTTGAATTCCTCTTCACCGCCCACTGTAGAAAGCCTGCTTTTTGTTGCAGGCTTTCGTTGTTTTGGCATCCTGGACTAAAACGTCTGTGCGATCTTCTTCTCTCTACTTTCTCTCTACTTTCTCTCTACCTTCTCTCTACCTTCTCTCTACCTTCTCTCTACCTTCTCTCTACCTTCTCTCTACGGTTCTCATTTTCTTGCCTCAACCCACGAGCCTTACTGAGTATGCCGATGCGCTGGCTTTTGTCTCTGATGAGAGACTTTTAAGGCTTTCTAAGCGGAGTTGCTGATGAACTCTCAATCTGAGAGGAAATCTCCTCTTTCTCATAACGTGTGTTTTTTTCTGTCTATATTTTTAGTTTCTTGGCATTTAACACTCTGATTTTCAAACACCAGTGAGTTCCTGGTGCTGTGGAGGAAAAACACAGCGGATATCCAATGTCTAGAATTCCATATTTAGCATTTTATGCTTAATGATTAGTTACACACTAAGCGTATTAACTGGTTTTATAATGGTAATAAAGTGTTGTTTGTATTTGTTAATATTCACATAGAAAATCTCACGGAAGATTGTGAGGAATAATTGGCCTTTTTTGGCGACACTTTCTAGCAAAAATGCCAACTGGCACACAAAAATGTTGTTCTGATTTTTGTTAAATATCTATTAACGAATATTTATTCGATATTTTGCCTTGAAATTAACCGATTGCTGGCCGTTAAACTTTAATTGTTGCTTTTTGTGTGTTTTTGCCAAATTGTGTTCGACCTGATTTTAGAGTAATATTCTGCAATCAGAAGGGATTCATTGGTTTGTTGAATGATGATCGTGTTTGATTATTCAGCACCACAGACAAGGCAGTAGAGGTCTGAAATGTCACTATTAGAAGTGAAAAATCTTCGTATCGAGTATCCGTCGCGGCATGGTGTTCATGCGGCGGTGAAATCGTTGTCGTTTAATATTGAACGAGGCGAAATTGTTGGCGTCGTCGGTGAGTCGGGTGCGGCAAGTCAACCGTAGGTAATCGCGGTGCATGCGATTGTTGAGCCCTCCTGGTCGTATTGCCAGCGGTGATGTGTTCCTTGATGGTGAAAAAATTTCAGGCCTTTCTCCAGAAGCAATGCGCAAAGTGCGTGGCT
>NZ_NPKW01000951.1:0-540 GCF_002265885.1 Vibrio sp. 03_296 | reverse complement strand
CCATTTTTGATTTCACTATCTTATTGCGTTTTTCATTTTACGGCGATATTGGCGCTGCTGTGTTTGAAGCCTTAATTGGTTGTGAACACGTGGCTCTGGAACAATCTTATACAAGAGTTCAAGCCGCTCAGCTTCAGTCCAAGAATCTAATGGAGAAATATGGTTGTTTATCCAGATGAAATTGTGTTGGCTTAGCTCCTCATTCCACTCAAGTTTCTTGGATATTTTGCATTAGTTGGAGGAGCAATCCTCAGAGAATGCGCAAGAGAGTGTTCGCATTTCACACGACTTTCTGTAGTTGAAGAGTAATTCATTCGTCGGTGGAATAATCTGATTGTTCTCATTCTCGACCTCCAAGAGGTCGAGTTAGAGAGTCAAGAGAGCTCTCTCTCCCGCAGCTTCCGTGCATCTTTTGCGGAGCAAAAGTGTGACGGAAGCATAGCGGGTTGCCATGTCGTCACATTTTCAAAATGTACGACTTTATGTTTGTTCTCAATGGTCACCGTGCTCATCTGTCGCTCTCCAGCATGCCTTCAAGAA
>NZ_NPKW01000950.1:0-947 GCF_002265885.1 Vibrio sp. 03_296 | reverse complement strand
CAGCAGGCTAAGTGGCTCTTGGATTTCAGCATGCAGCTCAATMGCAAAATTCCGTTGGCGTAATGCCCGACCTTGGCGATAAAGAGCGGATCTTGGTACTGCTCGCGCAAGGCGATTCAGGGCGTGGCTGACCGCTGGTGCGGTAATGCCAAGCGTCTCTGCCGCTTCGTTTACGCTGCGCGTTTTCATCACCACATCAAAGGTTTTCAGTAAGTTTAGATCCATCGTCATCTCGTTAGGTGCCATCTTGTGCGCTGCTGAAACGTTGATTTTTACCCATTCGTCCGTTGGCTGTCCAAGTGATGTTCGGTGAGCACAAAACCTATTTCTAAAGTTGGTGGGCCACTTCAATTCCTCTAAACACGCCAAATTAAATATATAAGCAAATTATATAAATATTTATCCATTGCAAGATGTAATCCTGACGAACAAAAATTGTTACCTTTCTCAGGGCATTTTTATTGCGCTGAGTAAATTATGACCTTACTATCGCATCGCTTCTTGATGATAGCCAATCCGAGTACATCACAGCTGTTTATGTGGCAAGGCGATAGAGCAACTATCCAAGAGTGACTTTGACGGCGCACCAGCGCTTTTATTGACGCTCCACTTTTCATACCCACTCATCTCTTATGTATGAAAGTGCCCATTACTTTGGAGGTTTGCTATGGCACATTCACAATCTATTTTGATATTCATTCACTAACTTCACCAGTGCTAAGCGCAGAAGAAATCCAGTTGATCGAAGCGTCGGTTGAGCAATTTGGTGCGCCACTATTGTTATTGGACTGCGATGTGATTCGTCAGCAGTACCGCGCTTTGAAAAACGCTCTGCCAAATGTGACCCTGCACTACGCATTAAAACCGCTGCCACACCCTGTAGTGGTGCGTACTTGTTGGCGGAAGGTGCCAGTTTTGACCTTGCCACAACAGGTGAAGTTGAGTTG
>NZ_NPKW01000095.1:0-1721 GCF_002265885.1 Vibrio sp. 03_296 | reverse complement strand
KGCCGCTATAAAGGCAAACGAATTATCCAAGGTGGGCGCGCTCAGGTGCGTACAGTCCTGTATATGGCGATGATGTCTGCAATGCAATCTAACCCTGTTTTTAAGACCACATATCAGCGATTACTGGAAGCAGGAAAACCCAAAAAAGTAGCCATCATTGCCTGTGTTAGAAAGATGGTTGTGATCCTGAATTCAATGCTAAGAGACGGAACTATGTGGAATGAAAATATGGCGAAAAATTAACTATTGACGCCATACTCGTTTGTTATGTTTAAGGCTCAAAGGGTTAAGTTTTGCGATACCAAAGCTTAACTCAACTTATTTTTGAAAACCAAAACCAGACGCTAAAAAACTGAATTAACTAATAAATTTGAATTTGCTGATATTGAGTTTTAGACTGGAAAACCGAAAACTGGAGCTCAAACTTTGAAACTAAGATCGCGTCATTCGACTCAAAAACGCACTGAACTTTAATGAGGCAACTCTCTGAATTTTTAGCGCCCACGAATTGGAGTCCAGAAAACAGCGAACACTGAAGTTAACCTGCCGACAAGACCAAAATTAGAAAGCCGAGAGTGCAAAGAAAAGATGCAACCAACTGATTTTACGTGACTAAACATAACGCCCAGTTAAGGGGTGAAGCACGCAGTGACTAAGCCTCTGCATGGCACTTCAACACAAAAACCAAAGCATGCCCAAAATGCCACGCGTGCTGAATCCCTCTTGAACTGTTTGTTATGTATATTTTCCGCGCAGTTCGTTTAAAGCCCCCAAGAATGCAAGAGGTAAGGCTGCTATTTGCAGGTCGAGAAGACCACGAGCTTCAGTGACTACTCTTAAGGAAACTCGGTTTTGAAAATCTTCGCTACCACCTCGATGTGTATATAAGTTCCTTAGTTTTACCAATTGATTTGAATCATCTTCACTAACACAGGTTAAGCTAACCCCAAAAATCGAACTTAATAGTTCCATCTCTCGAAAAGGGTTATTTTTGGTTCGTTTAGAGTAAACCCTCTTAACTTTGGCTAATGAAATCGAACCCTCCCCCTTTAAACCTAGCCTTGATAACTCACATTCAGGTAACTCATTGATTCTTTCTAACGCAATAGTGGCAAGATCGTGATTATCAAATAAAACTGGGATAACTGAATGGAGATACCCTTCGAATGCAGATAGAAGCCCATTCAAGGCAAGTGCGTTTAAAAAGTTGGATTGTTCTTCGCTCCTAGCCTCAATACATTCGATAAGGTAGTCGACGTCTTTTAGTGATAACTGCAATTTGTTATCAATTTCAGACAGCGTATCAAAAGTTAATTGCCACTCTTCAACTCTGCTTTTCATTAGTACATTCCAAATGACTGCTCTATATACATAACGCCGCGTTAAGGGGCGCAGGCACGCACTAAAAAAGTAACCGCATCACACCTTAAACACTAAACCCAACGCAAATTGAAAATGCCACGCGTGCCAAGTCCCTCTTTAACGCTTTGTATGGGAAATTATCCCCATTAATCGACCTGTTTCGGGTAATGTGAGACCCAGGCTTTAGCCGCAACTAAAGCTTTCTATGTTGTAGTTCGATTGAACGCTGGCTCCTCTATCGAGAGACCGATAACAAACATGAACGCGACATAGAACTCCAAGCACCAAACTCGAATACTCGACTGGGTCTCGAACCCGCATTACGCAAGCAAGAGTTAGCTTATTATGAATACAAACAC
>NZ_NPKW01000949.1:0-671 GCF_002265885.1 Vibrio sp. 03_296 | reverse complement strand
ATGTTTCATTACATCGGTAATCCGAAAGAAGATCGTTCGAAAACAAAGCTTTATTTACTACTATTGGCACTATTGATTGCCGTTTATCAATCTTACACCAGGTCATCAAGGGAACTATACAAAGGAAATATTTGAATTTAATGGCATTGATTTTATGTTTATCCAAAAATTCTTACCTTTGTTTGTCTGTTTATTACCTAACTAACATATATGTATTTAACAATAAATCATGAACACCATCGCTAATACAAGTTTTGCAATATTCTTCATTCATCCTTGGGTTATCACAACCTTAAAAAGATTGCCTTTCTATGGCGAGCAATCTTCGTATAATCCCACTTACTATTTCATTACGTTCGCTTTGGTGATCACGATTAGTACTTGCTCAGCTGTAATGCTAAAAAACTGTTAAAGCCAAGAATAAAAACAAAATACATTATTGGTTACTAAACTCATCCACCATCATTCCATACACTTCACAGAGGTTGATTCTCTTCCTCTGTGAAGTGGCCTTTCTCCCTCGCTAGCTTATTTATTCCATTCACGTATACTTCTCTCGTTACACAAAACTACAATATCAACACAAAGAAATACACTTATGTCTGCTGCTAGCTTTCTTCGTCTCGTCTGCCTTGCCGCTATTTGGGGAAGTTCATTCCTATTTATGCGCA
>NZ_NPKW01000948.1:0-497 GCF_002265885.1 Vibrio sp. 03_296 | reverse complement strand
GAGGGTTGGGTAGTTTTCTGGTGTCGTTATAATGCCATCCTGATCGAAGTAATCACTTACAGTAGTTACTTCCGCAGAAAATGTTGGAAGTGATAGAAGGCTGAGTCCAGCCGCGATCGGAAATTACTATCTTTTTCATGTTGATTCCTAATAATTATTGGATTTTAAAATGGACTAAATAAGACGAGTTAACATTATTTTATTTTTAATTTTATTGAAGTGATTAATACTGATAATTGATATTACTAATTTGCATAGGCTTTGTGCTGAGAAATCCCCTAATGATTTTGATAAAAATCAATAATCAGACAACAAGATGTGCGAACTTGATATTTTACACGACTTTCTTGGCTTTGTTGCGTAATTCGAGGGAACTAAATCAGACACCTACGATCTGATCGGCTAAGTAAGTTAATTGTCCTAAATATACCTGTGATCATTGAAGATGATTGATTTCTCATAAAATCAGGATCATGCTACGCACCATGAAAATAATA
>NZ_NPKW01000947.1:0-674 GCF_002265885.1 Vibrio sp. 03_296 | reverse complement strand
GGTTACATGCCGCAAGCTATCCCGTTCTTTTTGACTCAACAGTCACGGCGAGAAAAACCTTTGGGAATGGATTTTGAACAGCTTTGGTCTGATTTCCAAGCTCATATTTATGAGAAATACCAAGGCGATCTTGCCACCATGATGGAGCAAGCCGTCATTGGTGAGGGGAAAGTACACCGCCCCATTTATGCAAGTGTTTACCGCAACGGACAATGGTGTTTTGGTTAACGTCGACAATGGTGAGGATGCGAGTGAACTGAGGTTGTTGGACGATGGCAGTGATGAGCGCGTGGAGCTCACTGACTAAACGAAAACATCAACTCGCTCGATTTCCATCCTCAAAGTGGGGTGCTGGCGACGCGTTCTATCGCTTATGCCGATGGCCGAGTGCTGAGCGATGTTTATCTTTATCAAGATGATCGTTGGCAAGCGTTGACAGAGAAGCAGCGTTTTCGCAGCGCTAAATGGCTCCCTGATGGCCAGCGTTACTTAGCTACACGTAAGGTGAATGGTCTCAGTGAACTGTGGTTAATGACTGCACGACAAGCAGAAAAGCCGGTTCAGCAAATTTGGCAGGCACGATTGGTGACGTACTTGGGTGGATTTGCAGTGTCTCAGTGATGGTCGTTTTATCGTGGCGAGTGTTAAACGATCGAGTGAAGGTTGGAACCTTG
>NZ_NPKW01000946.1:0-544 GCF_002265885.1 Vibrio sp. 03_296 | reverse complement strand
GCGCTTCCATCGATTGTGGCAGTTGCACTTTGTCTGCAATAAATTTCGCTGAGTAACCGGCAATAAAGCCCGCCGCGATACCGCCAAGGAAACCCGCGCCAGTTGAGCTTGCCAACATACCGCCAATAAGACCTGGAGCTAAGCCCGGGCGATCAGCAATTGAAAACGCGATGAAGCCCGCAAGAACGGGAATCATGAGTGCGAAAGCGGAGCCACCACCGATGGTCATGAGTGCCGAAGCCAATGTGCYYTCTTCTAAACGCTTCGATACCGAAGACGAAAGAGAGTGCGATGATCAAACCGCCAGCAACGACCACAGGAAGCATGTGAGAGACGCCCGTCATCAGATGCTTATAAACGCCYTTTTTCTCTTCAGAAGCGTTGCTGCTACCTGCAGAAGCGGTGTGTTGATAAACCGTTGCTTGAGCAAACGCTTTGTCCATCTCTTCGCCTGTTTTCTTCAACGCGGGGCCTGTCTTGGTGCGGTACATCAGTTTGCCGTTGAAGCGATCCAGTGGTACTTCGATGTCTGCTGCGATGATCA
>NZ_NPKW01000945.1:0-734 GCF_002265885.1 Vibrio sp. 03_296 | reverse complement strand
TGATTGAGAGAAACAGTGTCGTTGAGTGGCATGACAATGAGATCTAGTTCATTGTTAGTAACTCTAAGTAAAAAATAGTTACATAGTTGTTTGCTTTTATGTCAATCTGGGCGTAACTTCGCTTGGAATAATTAGCTCGCCGAATAATTCATTTGCTATATCGTCTGAAAATTTTAAGGATGTGATTTTCAGCCAAAAATAGCAAAATAGAGTTGTTTATTGGAATAGCGTGTGGWTTTATTGATATATTAATAAGTAAGGTTTGATAAGATTGAAGTATGATTGGTAGAAAATATGCCCATTTTTCGGTTAAATCATCCTTGGATACACCGTTTTAACCTACTAGTAGCGCYYATGATCTTTGCTGGTAAGCTGCTATGAGCTACTAGCCAATGAAAACTTGATGGTACGGCCTAGGGACATTATTCACATTTGTTTTGTTGCTTGTATTTGCCTCTGCATCTGAGTTTAAACGAAAATACCTTTCTCATGAGTAAATGAGAGAACAATTGAAAAGGCACCAGCATAGGTGCCTTTTTGTCTTTTCTTGAACCAGACTTCTCTCCGTGCTCCTGCATTCTAGTTTTCGTTTGTTCTTTGATGCTTATCTTGTGTATCGCACCATCCATGATGGGGGAGGAAGCGCGCACGGTATCCCTCTTCGTGGTTAGTTGCATATGAGGAAACAGGAATCATTCATCGAATGAAGAAAACTTCAGCGAATTAAAAACATG
>NZ_NPKW01000944.1:0-1076 GCF_002265885.1 Vibrio sp. 03_296 | reverse complement strand
CAGCTTACCAATCTTACAAAGCGTGACAATTCATTACACAACTAGTACTGATTCCCTCAATAAAACATCGTACATTTCCATGCAGTTTTTTTAAGTAACAAATATGTCTGAATACAAAAAACGCACAAAAATAATACAAGGTCACAAATCAACATCAGTCACAAACTAAAACACATAATTCTGTAACCAAAAATTCATTAAGGTTACATTCACGTTTGCACTTTAACTTAAACAGGAAAATTAAATTGAAACCGGGAAAAACAGGTATTCGTCGTATTGTCGAACGCAACGGGCTATTCAATGAAAGGCTTGAAAAGCGCATGGAGTCCAGAGACCGCTTTTCTCAAGAAATTGTTCTTACACTCGTCTTATCTATCACTGCATTTTTGTTACCGGTCTCTAATATTGACAGAGTTCTTATGATCTCAAGCTTGCTTGTTGTTGTCATCGTTGAGCTTATGAACTCCGCAGTAGAAGCCGTTGTAGACAGGGTCGGAAGCGACTGGCATGAGTTAAGTGGACGAGCTAAAGACATAGGTTCCGCTGCCGTATTTGTTGCATTACTGCTAGTTTTCTTTGTTTGGGCATCTATTTAATCAACCTATTATGAATAACTAAATCATTCGCTCAAATGGTGTATCGTTCACCACCTTTGCTTTCTCGCTAGCTCTGTACTTTACGGTTGTAGTAAACATTCCAGTTTACAAAGAACTTTACGGCATTTTTAACCAACTTGATGCCGTTAAAGTTGGTTTTGCACTGTCTATACCGTTCTTTTTTTGGCCGTATTCAATCTTCTGTTCAACTTATTTTCTTGGCCTTGGGTAGGCAAGCCATTTTTTGCTTTGCTATTAGTCCTTTCGTCAATGGTTAGTTACGCAAGTTACTAATTACGGCACTCTTTTGACTACGATATGATCGTAAATATTGTTGAAACAGATACTAGTGAAGCAGGGGCATAATCTAAGCTTGTATTCCGTATGCTGGACAGCGATGATGGGCATAATTCCAGCTATAACTATACTTAGTCTCAAAGTAAATTCTGAAAGTACAATAATTGGCACACTATTAAAAAA
>NZ_NPKW01000943.1:0-726 GCF_002265885.1 Vibrio sp. 03_296 | reverse complement strand
TATTAATTTTAGTTATTGCTAATTTAGTGGTTTGTTATAAGAGTGTCAGGGCAGAGAATAATTTATGACGTGGCAGTGACAGAACTTTCCTACAAGCAATTAAGTTATGTTCCTTACAAAAAAGACAAGGAGTGTTGTTGATAAAAAGAGAAAGTAACATGACAGTAGAAAAGTATTGATTATCGACTCACAACCCTTATGCACGAGCACTCTTCTCATTAGTCAAAGAGGTGATTCATCCCTGAAGTGACCATTCACGACAAATACTAAGCAGATCCTCGACTGCGTGCGTGAGGAGAATGTAGAACTGATCATCAGATGGACGTTCAATTGAAGGTCAGAGATGGTCATCAGTTTAGCTAAGTCAATTTTTGCCAATTGGCTATGCCGGAAAACTGCTTTTTGTCTCTTCCAATGATTATGACAGCCTGTCCAACGTAGCGTATACCATCGGCGCACATGGGTATTTGACCAAGTACGCGAGTCAATCAACACTTAGCAATGCCATTGTGAATGTGTTGAAAGGGTATACGATGTTTAAAGGGCAACCTGCCCAGTCGGATCAACAAGCGTTGTCTGAGCGAGAGGTGACGGTGCTGAGTTACCTCATGCAAGGCTACAGTAATCAGAAGATCTCTGAGCTTTTGATGCTGAGACAAACAAACCATCAGCTACTACAAGCTCGAATTTTGAAGAAGTACAACGCAAAGTCGATCGTCGAAATTG
>NZ_NPKW01000942.1:0-808 GCF_002265885.1 Vibrio sp. 03_296 | reverse complement strand
TGCCTTGGTATCTACAAGTAGCCCTGAGTTTGCGCAAGGGCTCGAATTTCACCACCGGAGGAGGACCGGTAAAAGTCTATTTGAGAGGAAATAAAACTTTTGGTTTGGAAGAGGAGAGCATTCGTCAAGCGAGCTTTGAAATTCCACCCACAGGTCAATGCGCTTGTGAGCAGAGCGCTGCTTTTCAAGAAATTATCCAATACGTTAATCAGCAAAGAACGATTTATGCTATCAGACCGAAGAGAAAATCAACTATCGCGAACGAATTGCGCCGTTTTTAGACATCAGTATGAACAACGTCGGCGACCCATTTGTCGATGGCAATTACACCGTTAACACCAAGTTTGTCGAACGAATGGTGCTGGATTATTTTGCTTTCGCTTTGGAACGGCCAAATGGCCATCGCAAGGACCATATTTAAAAGACGATGGTACATGGGATCGCGGTGATCCAGAAAGTTATTGGGGCTATGTACTGACCATGGGCAGTACTGAAGGCAACTTGTACGCAATGCTCAATGCGCGAGATTATTTGTCTGGTCAAACACTACTGGATGATGAAATTTGTGGCGAAGACGCGGAAWGGCAAGGTGGTAAAAAGCAGACCAGCTGTAGTGCGACACTATCCGCAAGCTTGCGGAAGATAATCCCAATGCCTACACCCCAGTTGCCTTTTTCTCTGAGGATACCCACTATTCGATKKTAAAGCGATGGCGGTAGAGAAAATCGAAACCTTCGGCTCACTCGGTAACCGACTCTACCCAAATGAAAATCCATGCGGGGAAGGCGAAGTTTGGCCTTCTGAAGTG
>NZ_NPKW01000941.1:0-756 GCF_002265885.1 Vibrio sp. 03_296 | reverse complement strand
ACCTCTGTACCCTACGCGTACTAATGTACAACAATTTGGTCAGAATTGTCAAACTTTTTCTGTAGTTTTTTTCATGAATTTTTATTTAACTACAACTCAACAATATTTCTGCAAACTTTTTTGATGATAAAAAAAAGCCAGAGTTTGTGCTCTGCTCATGATATTCATTCATTTTGTACAAAAAATGCTTAATGTGCTTGATCCCAGTTGTCACCATGGCCAGCTTCCGCCACCAATGGAACATTTAGCTGTGCTGCAGATTCCATCAATTGTTGTACTTTACTTTCAATTTCGGTCAAACAGGACTCTTCCACTTCAAACACCAGTTCATCGTGTACTTGCATCAGCAATTTGACTCGACCATTGCCTTCCTCTTCGAATCCACTGATCCACCAACAACATCGCTTTCTTTGATGATGTCTGCTGCTGTTCCCTGCTCTTGGAGCGTTGATCGCCGCACGTTCTGCTGCTTTACGACGCATCACATTGCGAGAGGTAATTTCCGGTAGATGCAAACGACGAMCMAAAATGGTTTCAACATAACCATGTTGAGAGGCATTTGAACGTGTGTCTTCCATGTACTGCATGACACCAGGGTAGCGACTCGTAAATATTTATCCATATAAGCTTGTGCTTCACCACGCGAATCCAGCTGTTTCGCTAAACCAAACGCACTCATGCCATAGATAAGACCAAAGTTGACGGCTTTGGCTCGACGACGCTGCTCACTGGAGACTTGTTCAATCGACACGCCCA
>NZ_NPKW01000940.1:0-824 GCF_002265885.1 Vibrio sp. 03_296 | reverse complement strand
CCCAAACGGACCTGCAAATACGAAGGCAGTGAGACGATAAAAAAAAATCATCAACCGGAGTGACCGCTTCTCAAGCGTTAATCGATAAAGCGGTTGAACTCAATGCTGATGCACTGCTTGTGCACCATGGCTATTTTTGGAAAGGTGAAGCTGAGCCTATCCGTGGAATGAAAGGAAAACGCGTCCGCACTCTGATCAAAAATGATCTCAACTTATTTGCTTATCACTTGCCTCTCGATATTCACCCAGAGCTCGGTAACAACGCTGAGCTGGCACGTTTGGCTTTGAGGATAAAGGTTGAGGGTGGTTTAGAAGGGCATCCTCGAATCCGTGGCCATGTTTGGGCGCCTCAAACAGCCGCTTACAGGGGCTGAATTTGCCCAAAAACTGGCATCTGCGCTTCACCGCGAACCTTTGCACATTGCCCCAGAAAATCGCCATAAAATGATTGAAACGGTAGGTTGGTGTACTGGTGGTGGACAAGATTACATTGAGCTTGCTGCACAACATGGCCTAGATGCTTTTATCTCTGGCGAAATTTCTGAGCGAACCACTTACAGTGCCCGAGAGTTAGATATCCATTACTATGCCGCTGGCCATCATGCTACTGAGCGGTACGGAATTAAGGCGCTTGGAGAATGGTTGGTACAACAACACCAATTGGATGTTGAATTTATTGATATCGATAATCCGGTATAGGCGAAATATCATAAAGTCGCAAAACAAAAAGGGTTGAGACCATGTCTCAACCCATTTTCAATTTTAACACTGTGTTCGTATACTCGCGTCGTGTTCATAGGTTGGAAATTCGCGTGAACTTCCCC
>NZ_NPKW01000094.1:0-1186 GCF_002265885.1 Vibrio sp. 03_296 | reverse complement strand
CAAGGCTTTGTTCTGACCATATTAAATCAGGCGACCATTAATCCAACAAGCGGAAAGTTGGGAACAGGCAAGAAGGCCAATATTTCTATGAGATGGCGATGGAAAGCCGTACTGGTATACGAGTAAATGTTACTTATGCTAGTGATGAGAGTGATATAGTRTTATCTAGTCTCAGGAAGGAGAAGGGACAGTGTTCAGTTTCTTTCATGATGGACGAGAAGATGATTGGTGAAGCATACCAAATTATTAGGACGTAAATAATGTCGGACTTTTACTCATTAGATGAGCAGGCGAATAAAGCAAGAGATTTCTTATAAAAAAGAAAATCTTCCTACAGCAGATGTATTGTTTTCTTGGGTTTGTACGCCCAAAAGATTGTTTGTTGAGGAGTTGCATGTTTTATTGATGATTTTTGTACCTCCATTATTGTTTATTATTCCAATGGAAGAAGATGACAATTTTATTTATGCATTTATTTTTTTKTAATTTTCTTTTTTATTTGGGCTTTATTTATAGGTTTACCATTTTCAACCTTAAAACATACTGCTATGAACTCACTAAAGTAGGCATTCGATATACCATAGAAGAGAATGTACATGAAAACTTTTACAAGTTCTCTCGCGCTGGAGGTAAATTTGCGGCTTTTGTCAGTGTTATTGCGGTTATATTTTTGGGGCCACTTGCATTAGCTGGTGCGGGTGCGGGGTTACTTCACGCGAGAGCCATGTCTAATCATAGAAAAAGGACAGAATACGAGGAGTATATTATTCCGAGTAGCTTTCGTGTTCGGTATCAACATAGTCGCCAGCAGGTTGCATTAAACCCTAGGTTTGAGTTGGAAATGCAGGAGATCGGAGCATGGGAGATGACATCACCTCCGGGTATACATATAGATAAATCTGATCTTTATAAGTTGTTTTATTATCTTAAAAARGAGTTTGACGTGATTGATATAAAAGAAGCCAATAGCTTTAAAGAACTTAAACTTGAATATTTAAATTAAAAAGATATATTTTACATTTCTAAGTTGGGGTTTTAAGTTTTTTATGGATATGGATATGGATATGGATATGGATATGGATATGGATATGGATATGGATGAGATGAGATGAGTTTTTACTCATTAGATGAGCAGGCGATAAAGCAAGAGATTGCTTATAAAAAAGAAAGGCTCTCTACAGAAGAT
>NZ_NPKW01000939.1:0-672 GCF_002265885.1 Vibrio sp. 03_296 | reverse complement strand
TAGAAAAGCTATCAAGTACCGCTGGCGCACTATACGGCTATGTGCAAGTGTGCGCGGAACGAATGCGACGCAACAGAAACGAAAGGCGTGATCGTCAATGTTATTTCGCACGATGATCATCTAAATTTTACCGGTGTTGAGTAGTGTTACTTCCCTCGTTACGGGTTTTACTCCATCAGTTGGGCAAAAGAGCTCACCCCTTTTAATATTCGCGTTGGTGGTGTGATTCCATCGGTATCACACCATCACGGACAGATAGACGCGACACATTGGGCTCAAGTGCAGGATGAACTCATTCGCAACGCTGAGTACATCGTGGCGAATGAGTATTTCAGTGGCAGAGTGGTGACCACCGAAATCTAACCGAACATCAAAAAATCAAACTGAAGTAAAAAAGCCCCGGTCTTTCGACTGGGGCTTTGATCTTTTTCCCGATTTTTTTAGGTTTCGTGCTAGACGAAACCTACCTCATTCCTGAGTCTTACTTCTTGCTGACACTTAGTGACTAAGTATCTAGACTTATTTTTTCGCTTTTGGCGCTACTTGGTCTGCTTTCTTCTTGATTACAGTCGTACCTTCGAAAGTTTCACCTTCAACGAAAGCTTTACCGTAGTAAGAAGCCAGTAGAACTTCTTTTAGCTCAGCGATTAGTGGGTAGCGTGGGTTCGCACC
>NZ_NPKW01000938.1:0-892 GCF_002265885.1 Vibrio sp. 03_296 | reverse complement strand
GAATTCWGTACCAGGAATTAGGCCGTTTAGTTTCACAACGTAAGTGTTGTGGTGTTTGCCGTGGTGGGAACTCAAAGAGTTTCTTGCAGAGATGTGTGGCTCAAGCGCGTCTTTTGCGTAAGGAAAGAGCTGGTAGTTCAAATGCCATTGCTCGATTCTCCATTTATATGAAGGGATTACCTTCGGTTGCTTCCAGTGAATTTATAATTAAATCAACCCGTTTGATGACTCACCAACGAATCGACTGTCAATATGACTGACTTGCGCTATAGTTTAGCAAGTTTTTACTTTATTAAAAGGAAAAATCCGCTTTTGATATGAATTCTTGTCATTCTATGCGATCTAGTGCGGGTAATAGCCCTAATTTTATGTGCTTTTTATTCTGCACTAATAAGGTAGAATGTGCGAAAATTGCAGTCATTCCGTGAACGAGGAAGCAATGGAAACTATCGACAAAATCAAACAACAAATCGCAGAAACCCAATCCTTCTCTACATGAAAGGTTCTCMAAGCTACCAAGCTGCTGGTTTTTCTTCTCAAGCAGCTCAGGCATTGATGGCGTGTGGCGAAAAATTTGCTTATGTAGACATTCTACAAAACCMMGATATTCGCGCAGAATTGCCAAAATACGCGGAGTGGCCAACTTTCCCACAACTATGGGTTGAAGGTGAGTTGATTGGCGGTTGTGATATCGTTATTGAGATGTTCCAAAAAGGCGAACTTCAACCATTGATCAAAGAAGCGGCAGCACGCGCAGCGGGCAACGACGCGGAATAATTTGGCCAACCACTATGGCGCTTGAAAGAGTTTCGGTAGTGGTTATCGTCAAACGAAGATAGAATACGAAGGWAGCTGTTTGGCTCCTTTTTGTTTTTGAGTTACTACCATGAAA
>NZ_NPKW01000937.1:0-514 GCF_002265885.1 Vibrio sp. 03_296 | reverse complement strand
TTGCGGTTTCAGTTTGTAGAGAGCCAGAGCGAGTCCACTCTTTTAGCATGCTTTCAAACTGAGGCAGGTCGAAGAAGAAGTGCTCTGAATCTTTCATCACTGGCGTCGCGCCAGAGACGGCAGATTTTGGATTGATCAATTCTGTTGGGCTGTAGGTTTCGCCACAAGCATCACAGTTGTCACCGTATTGATCTTCAGATTTACACTTCGGACACGTTCCCTTCACGAAACGATCGGGTAGGAACATCTCTTTTTCTGGGTCGAACAGCTGAGAAATAGTGCGGCTTGAAATAAACCCATTTTTTTCAGTTGCAGATAAATGTGAGAAGCCAGTTCACGGTTCTCATCGGAATGCGTACTGTGATAGTTATCGAAGCTAATATCAAAGCCAGCGAAATCTTTTTGGTGCATCGATAGCTTCACCGCAGCAATCATCTCTCTGGAGACATACCCATCTTGTTGCGCTTTAAGCATGATTGGCGTGCCGTGAGCGTCGTCAGCACAGATGAAGTTT
>NZ_NPKW01000936.1:0-982 GCF_002265885.1 Vibrio sp. 03_296 | reverse complement strand
TCCACCAACCATTAACCTGGATAACCCAGAAGAAGGTTTGGATATCGATCTTGTTCCACATACTGCGAAGAAAGTGGATATGGAGTACGCCATCTGTAACTCATTCGGCTTCGGTGGAACAAACGGCTCACTCGTATTTAAGAAAATCTAACACTCATTTAGGTTTCTGAAACTTGTATTTAAACGGCTTGATGCTTAGCATTAAGCGTTTGTTTTATTGGGATATAGATAGCATGTATTGGGTCAATGGCGTTGTAGCAACGGAAGTTTCTCTCTCAGACCGATCATTCCAGTATGGTGATGGCTGCTTTACCACCATGAAAACATTGAATGGCCAAATCGAGCATTGGCCATTGCATATTGAACGGATGGAAGCGTGCTTACAGGTTCTTTCCAATTCCTCTCCCTGATTGGGTCATTGGTTGAACAGTTGGCTGCACCAGGCCGCGTTGCCTGATGCGCGAGGTGGGTTGAAATTGCACATTATGCCGTCGGAGAAGGTGGTCGCGGTTACAGTCCCAGTGGTGTTGCTACGCCTAACGTTACCATCTCGAGTTTTTCCTATCCTGTTCATTATTCCCAATGGCAACAATACGGTGTCGAGCTCGGTGTGTGCCAAATACCACTCGGTCTCAATCCTATTCTTGCAGGACACAAACATAATAATCGTCTTGAGCAAGTTCTTTGCAAAGTCGGAGCCTCGATGCGTTGGGGTACCAAGATGGGGTGACGTTTAATGTGCAAAACCATGTGATTGAAACTACAAATAGCCAATCTTTTTTGGGTTAAGAATGGTGTACTTTTTACTCCCGATCTCACTTTGAGTGGGGTGTCTGGTGTGATGCGTCGCTTGGTGATGGGCGAGGCACAACGTCGTGCGATAGCGTGTCAGGAAATCAAAGCAGACTTGTCCTACTTTATTGGAGGCTGAGGAAGTATTCATGACCAACTCGTTACTGGGTGTTGCTCCGATCAACCAGAT
>NZ_NPKW01000935.1:0-380 GCF_002265885.1 Vibrio sp. 03_296 | reverse complement strand
TCAGGTTACCGAGTATTGTCGTGATGTCTTCTGGATTGAGCCAAGCACTTAGCGGCTCTAAACGAGCCCCTTCTTCAACCACTAACTCCAAGCCCAGCTCACGCGCACGTCTGTTTTTTCCTAGCAACATGCCCGCCACCAATGGATCTTTGATCGTATCGCGTAGAAACTCGATCAGCCCCTGATAGTGTGCCGTCTCCTGACCGATAAGCTGTTGAACCGCGTCGAGCTCGCCCATCTGAACTAGGCCACTGATGGTATTAAGTTTGTTGCGATGCTCATGCGTTTGTGAGCGCAATAAATCGGCATACTCTTTGGTTTGAGAAAGCTGTTCAGTGAGCTCAGAAATTTCATCACGCAAACGAAAGCTGGACACTGCG
>NZ_NPKW01000934.1:0-1003 GCF_002265885.1 Vibrio sp. 03_296 | reverse complement strand
CCATGACGCCGTTCTGAATCGCCACATGGTGCGACAAGGCATCGTGCGTTGAAGTAAGTAGGTTAAAGCGTACAGGTTCACCAAGGGTGAGCGAGAAGCGTCGTCCAGTGAGACGAATTTCTTGTCCTTCTTCGGTGCCTTTTGCAAGCAAACAGAGCGCTTTGCCCATTTGTTTTTTCTTGCAGATGCAAAAGTAAGACCGAGCAGAACCGCCGCCGATTTTTAGTTGTGCACCGCGACGGGCTTTGGCAAAGGCCACGGCCCCTAATGCCACCGACCAATCGGGATGTGGGTTATCAAGGACGGTAACCGGCGCGCCGCGCCAGCGACCGAGCAACTCGGTCATCCGCGCCGTGACGAGGTCACTGTTAAACACGCCGCCGTTCAACAACAGACCTACCGGAATGGCAGGTTGCTCACCCTCTGACTCTCCTAACGCAGCATGAGAGACTTGTTGGTGCTGAGATAAAAACTCGGCCACGTGTTTGCTCACTGCAGGATCGGCAACATAAGGCAAACCAAATTCGACCACGGCGCTGCGGCGTTTATCCGGCGTTTGAGTAAAATCAGAAAGCGGGAAGAAGCCGTCGAGGGCGATTTGATGAACTTCCTGTTTGTTCAAAGCGATGCTCTTGGTGCCGCCAAGCAGTTTGGAACCGCTGCCCAGCATGGTGATCTTCACTTCTTCCGGTGCCTTACTCGAGAGGAGTTGCTCTTTGGCTTTGCGTGTTTGTTGAATCAGTTTGGTGAGGCTGGCAGTCATGATGTTTTTGCTTTGATTAAAGCGCTGCTCCGCTAAATGCGCGAGGGCCAAATCTAGGTTATCGCCGCCGAGCATGAGGTGTTCACCAACCCCGATGCGATCCAAGGCGAGTGCATCTTGGTTAAATTTTGCTTCAATCAAGCTTAAGTCGGTGGTGCCGCCGCCGACATCGCACACTAAAATCAGCGGGATTTCTTTTAATAACTCTGTGGCATTGTGCTGGTGGCGAGCGTACCAGTC
>NZ_NPKW01000933.1:0-713 GCF_002265885.1 Vibrio sp. 03_296 | reverse complement strand
CCGCGATCGGCGAGACCTTTGCTGAGGTAGTACATAGGACCACCCGACACTGAACCGTCTGGGTTGGTATTGCGGTATTTCACGCCCAGTGCACATTCAACAAACTTACTGGACATGCCCAGTAGGCCTGCCAGTATCATCCAGAATGTGGCACCAGCACCCCCGATAGAGACCGCGACGGCAACACCGGCAATGTTACCAAGGCCAACCGTACCGGAAAGGGCAGTGGTCAAGGCTTGAAAGTGAGAAACTTCAACCTTGGTCTTTGGCTTTAGGATCAGAGTATTTGCCTGAAACCAGATCAATCGCGTGTTTAAAACCGCGTACGTTAATGAAGCCGAGATAAAAAGTGAAAAACGTCGCAGCAACGACGAGCCACAATACAATCCAAGGAACCTGTACGTCAGAAAAAGGGAATGGAATGGTCGAGAAGATCATTCCAACAAAGGGGTTGACGATAGGTGCCACGACCTCGTTGATTTTTCATCCAAGCCGGCTGCTGAAGCGTTGAACGCCACAGTACTGCCTAACATTGGCCAGCATTACATTTTTACCATTGTGTATCCTGTCTGTTCTTTAATAGAAACGAATAATTATTATCTGATGTTGTGTTGTTACTTTTTTGTAACATTGTGCATTATTCTGAGTGATAACAATTTTGCAACACGTATTGATAGTTTTATGATCTACCCGTCACTACGTGATGTTCGTCG
>NZ_NPKW01000932.1:0-1122 GCF_002265885.1 Vibrio sp. 03_296 | reverse complement strand
TGCAAACGCGTCAGCTAACACAAATAACGAGGGATAGATCAAATAATACGGAGCCATTTTGGCATCCTGATGGACAAATCACTCATTCTTTACATCGGATCGGGGTGGTAAACCCCAGATATATAGAGTAAATTTGAGCGACGGGTCGACTAGCCGTCTTACTTGGCAAGGCAGCCAAAACCTAGGTGGGCAGATAACGCCAGATGGACGATTCTTGATTATGGTCAATCGARRCGATTCAGGTTTTAATTTGGCTAAGCAAGATCTCGAAACCGGCGCCGTTCAGGTATTAACCAAAACGTTGTTGGACGAGTCTCCGAGTATCGCCCCGAATGGAGGTATGGTGATTTATAGCTCCATTTACGATAAAAAAAATGTGTTGTCGATGGTTTCTATCGATGGCCGCTTTAAAGCTAGATTACCGGCAACAAATGGGCGTGTAAGAGCTCCCGCATGGTCTCCGTTTTGTAGCAACTAAGTTTGATAAACAAAGGAAATAAGATGCAACTTAATAAGGTTCTTAAAGGGCTTCTAATCGCACTRCCAGTGATGGCTGTTACCGCGTGTAGCTCTAGTGATGACGCTGCGTCTAACGCAGGCACCAGCACTGAAACAAACCAAACGACTTCTGGTTCTGCGAACAACAACTGACACAAACAGTTGTAACGCCAATCGATCAGAATGGTCAGCTTTCTGAGCAAGAACTGAAAGAGCAAGCTCTTCGTGAAACTCAGACAATCTACTTCGCGTTTGACAATGCAACTATCTCTAGCGATTACGAAGAGATGCTAGCAGCTCACGCAGCTTACCTAGCAAAAAATGTAACCTAAAAAGTGACTATCGAAGGTCACGCTGACGAGCGTGGTACTCCTGAGTACAACATCGCACTAGGTGAGCGTCGTGCGCAAGCTGTTGCTAAATACCTACAAGCGCTAGGTGTTCAGGCAGACCAAATTGCTATCGTAAGCTACGGTGAAGAGAAGCCTCTACTACTAGGCCAGACTGAAGAAGTCTACGCGAAAAACCGTCGCGCAGTTCTAGTAGTACTAATTGAGGAATTGCCTCATGTTCAGTAACACTAAGCGAGCTGTTACGCTTACGGTTACTGGCAAGTGCAGCGAA
>NZ_NPKW01000931.1:0-467 GCF_002265885.1 Vibrio sp. 03_296 | reverse complement strand
CATCAAGATAGTAAAGGATTGTACCCTCATTTTTAATTAATCGGGTCCAAAATCGTTTCTAGCTGATCTAATCTTTTTTGTCTAAATGCACCAGCGCTCTGCCATATTCAAAGGCCGGCTTGAGGTCTGGCGTTGCTTTTTTCTCCGTACGAGCAAACCAGTCCATAGCCGCATCGGAGTCAATACCTGCGTAGCGAGCGACAATTCGAGCTCGAGTGAGGTGATAGTCGAGTGATGGATTCACGCGATGCGGAGGATACGACTGTGCACGAGCACGGCTGTCGGTAATTCGATCCTCRGGCAGCGGGTGCGTCAGCAGCATCGGTGGCGGCGTGCTTGCGTAACGGTATTCATCAGCCAAACGAGAGAAAAAAGTGGGCATGGCTTGCACATCAAAGCCAGCCTTTGCAAGCGTATTGATACCGAAGCGATCGGCTTCTTTTTCATTGCTTCTCYGTGTAGTTGAT
>NZ_NPKW01000930.1:0-438 GCF_002265885.1 Vibrio sp. 03_296 | reverse complement strand
ATTCCTGATCAGATAGGTATGAATCGTCCAAAGCGTGGATGTTATTTTCMAGCTCATTCGCCAATGCTTGATTCACTAAACGATGTCTGGCGATCAATCTTTTACCTTCAAAAAGATCGCTCACCACAATCACCTTGAAGTGACTTTCCGAACCCGGTGGTACATTGTGCATGTAGCTCTCATTCACCACACTCAAGTGACTAGGTTCAAATGTATTGTGTAATTTTGTCTCTATGATTTCTTGAATCATATTCAAACCCTCTCTACTCACCGACTTAAAAAGTATAAGTCGAACCAACGTGAAATTTCTTACACACACTTAAATAACAGCCATCATTCTAACAATGTCTCACTACTTAGACGAAGATCCCTGAGTGTTTTTGCTAGCTGTGCCTATCTTGTTTGCTATCCTTCTGCGAGAATATCGTTAAAACTCAA
>NZ_NPKW01000093.1:0-344 GCF_002265885.1 Vibrio sp. 03_296 | reverse complement strand
GAAAGCCAACTTGCCGACAAGACCAACATTGGAAATGCGAAGGAACAAAGAAAAGATGCAACCGGCTGATTTTACGTGATTAAACATAACGCCGCGTTAAGGGGTGCAGGCACGCAATACAAAAGCTACCGCACAGTGACTTAATCACTGAACCCAACGCAAACCGAAAATGCCACGCGTGCCAAATCCCACTTAAACGCTTTGTTATGCTTAAGCTTCAATGGCTTACGTTTGACCAGAACCAAGATTAACTCGACATTGATTCACAAACAAAAACCAAAACGTAGAAAACCGAAATGAATCAATAAGTTTTGATAATCAGGCTCGGTAATTTTGGCAAATCA
>NZ_NPKW01000929.1:0-1315 GCF_002265885.1 Vibrio sp. 03_296 | reverse complement strand
AATACCGAAGCCGCCGCATACCACCTTAATCACTAAAAACAACGCATAGTGGAAATGCCACGCGTTGCGAATCCCTCTTGAACAGTTTGTTAAATGCACTTTATATGCATCGGAACACTTCGGCCATGTGCCAATGCATGCCTTGCAAAATCGGTATTGTCGACCTTGAAACCATGTTTTTCGAAGTATGGAATCTGTTCATTAGAAGAAGTAGTAAGGGTAATTTTATTAATCTTGTTCTCTTTGCAGTATGTTTTGATTGACTTTAAATGCTCTCCAAACACCCAATGATTGAAAAGTGTAGTTCATACACGCGCTCATTTTCCGGCACTGGTTTATATGGGTTGTAGAAACAAACATCTGCAATAAACAAATCATTGGGGTAAGTTCGACAAAGTAGCAATTGGATAAAGTCTTGCCCTTCGATCATCGGATCTTGAATATTTGCATAGCAAAAAGCAATATCTTGAACTACTTTGCGTTTCATTTCTTTCTCTACTGTTTGATAAAGAAATGGGTTTCCTGAGTCAAGTGATGGAGCTAGTTTTCTAGGGTTAACTTTTGCTCCGAATTCAACGTATGACATCCAAGCCTGAGCTCCAATTCAATAAATATCAGGTTCTCTTCGGCTATTTTTCAATATCACTTGGGCCTAAGACTTCAAACTCTAGCTTAGACTCAAACTTGTCAGATATTGCTTTTGTAAAAATACGTCACTTAGTTTCACTTTTATCTCCTTGTGCATTTAACGCCCGGTTAAGGGGCAGCCAACGCCATTACCAAGCTTCCGCATAACACCGTAACCAGAAAACCAAACGCATAATAAAAATAGCCACGCGTTGGCTGTCCCTCTTGAACCGTTTGTTATGGCTAACAACTCACTGATTTATTGGGCAAAACTTTAAGAAAGCACTATACGTTCATCTCGACATTCGTGAGAACCCATTTCGAATTCTCGACAAATCCAAGGGCGATTTTCGTAAATTGTGCACATGAACGTTTCACGATCTAGAGCTGAACACCAACCATCTGACAAACGCAGCAATCGTTTCTCCACCCCATTCATCAAATGCAATGTGCTGCCTCTGGATACACCTGTATCGGTAATGATCATAACCTCCAAACGGCAACAACAAGCATGGCAGTTTGAGCACGATATTCCGGATTGATACATTTTAATTGGGATTGTCATCGAGTTCTTCAGCAAGTTTAATCGCAGAATAGTACTCCAATTTAAACCAATTTACCGACATTAATGATGAACTCAACTTGATAGCCATAACGCCCAATTAAGGTGTGAACCACGCAACCACAC
>NZ_NPKW01000928.1:0-697 GCF_002265885.1 Vibrio sp. 03_296 | reverse complement strand
AAATCGAATAAAAATTCGAMCCTTTCCGACAAAGATAAATCTGTAAAAGTTATGGCATATCCGTTAATAAACCCTGCATATGGCGTTTTGACTTGAGTTGGTGAGCATTGGATTTTAGTTGCAAAGCCTGAAAATGTTTGAGCGCAATACTGCAAATCTTCTGGCTCCGTAAAAACTTTCTTCATATGCGCCCATAGATTTTTTGCCCACTTTGCTTTTATTGCAACGGATGGTAGAAGTCCTAGAAACTCTTTGTCGTTAAGGTACGACTTTAGAAAATCTTGAACAGAAGGGTTACAAATCAACTTTGCCGCCTGAAATGGAGATAAACCAGACTCAAGACTCTTTAGTGACGAGTTAAAGTCTCCCTGTGATGTGGGTTGGCCATAGAACGCACAAACATGTCTATGCAATCTTGAAAACTGACTCCTGAGTTCTTCTATTCTGRCCCCCAAAAAAGCTTGTTGAAAAAATAGTGTTATCAGTAAGTGTTTGGAGCTGAGAACTTAGAGAACGGAAAGGTTTACTCCAAATCATTTCAGGGTTGTCTAACGCATTCAATATGAAGCTAGGGTAATCAGTTGGAGAAATGTGTTCATTAAACTCACTGGACACAAAAGCTATCACGCGAGGATTATAGTTTCGATGATCTATGATATGACAAAGTAAATCACCTTAATAAGAGATTCTACGTATT
>NZ_NPKW01000927.1:0-681 GCF_002265885.1 Vibrio sp. 03_296 | reverse complement strand
ACGAGGGTAAGCACGTGGAAATTCAAGGCTTCCACCTGTTCCAATTGCCTGAACTTAAAAAACAGTAACCCTATTCAGTTCATTGGCTGAGTCAGTGAACGAATTATCAAGAGGAGCTTATCACCATGACTGATTTGCAATTTGAACAACTTTACACGCTGCACTTAGTTATCGGACTTTGCATTTGTGTAGGTCTTGGCTTAATCGCAGGGGGTCAACGATGATAAGCCCACTTGATATTGAATACCTCGCGTCAGTGGCACTAGGTTGTCTAGGTCTTGGCTGGGTATTCGGCTTTAAATCCTATCTTTWAAAAATTTACTGAGGTATCTATCAATGGATAAAATCAAAAACATCTTTACTCAAAAACGCCTAGCGGCTGGTGCGGCTCTTGTTTCTGTTGCTGGCTCTGCTAACGCAGCCCTTCCAGCGCATGTTACTGATGCGTTTACGTCTATCGGCACACTTGTAACCGACCTTGAAGCTCAAGCTTGGATTATCGTTCCCCTCGTATTCGTGGCGCTTGCTGGCATTGGTTTGTTCAAGAAATTTGCAAACAAAGCCGTCAGCTAATCATAACAACCAAGTGCAGGGGCTTACCTCCCTGCACTTTTTTTGGAGCCTTCCTCATGAGTATTAAACAAAGCATCGCTTTTTTCCTTGTTGTTTTTTGGTGTTTCG
>NZ_NPKW01000926.1:0-1432 GCF_002265885.1 Vibrio sp. 03_296 | reverse complement strand
AACAACACTAAAAGAATGATTGATACCCAGTGCAAAGCAGCACCGTGTAACCAACCCAAGAGTAGTTGTCACCCATGGCTTCCATGGTGGACATCATCGATGTGTAGGGATCGATGACGGAACCCGTTAGTCCATGAAACTCAGAAAGTTTGGAAATCACAGGTTTAAAGCCAGCGACGAGGGTGCCCGCCCAACTGAACCAGCATGAAACGACCGATCGTCTTGATCGAACCTTTGATGATGGTCGTGGTGTCTCTTCTTAGCAGCCAGTAGCCAATTAATGTCACTAAGCCCAGTAGCAACGGGGCTTTGGTCATGACTTGGCTGTAAAAATATAGAAGATGTCGTATAAGAACTCCATATCTTTACCCCTTGATGGATTTGTATTTGTAATCGTTTGTAGGTCAGAGAGGATTCCTTTGTAGGGTAAGAATCTACTCAGTTATTGCTCACGAAATAAACTTTAACAATCAAAAGTAATCATGCAATGCTCATTTGTGATTATTTTGATTTTTATCAATTTCGCCGCTTAAAAAGGCAATAAATGGTATTTTGATCACACTGTAAACATTAAATATCTTTAAATACAATGACTTAATAAAATTTGTGATGAATTMGAGATTTTATTGAACACCTTGATTTGACAATCAAGAGCGTGATTAATAGAATCAAAACAAATCACAGGTAATCACCATGTAATCACTAGATAGACATTCGGTTGAATTGAATTGAATAAGGTGATAGTTATGAATGAAGTGCAAAGGCACAACGGCATTCTCTCTCTGCTTGAAGAAAATCAGACGATTAACGTTGCGCACATCATTGAACGTTTTAATGTGTCGCCAGCAACGGCGCGACGCGACATTTCGAAGTTAGATGAGCTAGGCAAGTTACGCAAAGTGCGTAATGGCGCAGAGCGTGTTGAAGCGAAAAGAGAAGTGGTCACCAACTGAACATCAATAGCACTGAGCATTATGAAGAAAAGTCGCTCATTGCCATGACAAGCGGCGGAGCTCTGCCAACCGGGCGATAGTGTGGTGATCAACTGCGGTTCGACGGCATTCCTGCTCGGGCAAAGGCTCTGTGGTCAGGATGTGCAAATTGTGACGAACTACTTTCCTTTTGGCCAGCTATTTAATCAACGAAGATCATGACGACGTGATCATCATTGGTGGCCAATACAATCGCTCGCAAAMCATCTTTCTTAATCCCGCGCCGAACTCGTTAGGCGGTTATGCGGGCAACTGGATGTTTACGTCTGGTAAAGGCCTGACGGAAGCGGGGCTATACAAAGCCGATATGCTGACCGCGGTCGCAGAGCAACAAATGCTTGAGCAAATCGACAAGTTAGTGGTGGTGGTCGATAGCTCGAAAGTGGGCAGCGCACAGGCATGCTTTCTGCCCAGCGGAGAAATTGACATTTTGATCACCG
>NZ_NPKW01000925.1:0-1176 GCF_002265885.1 Vibrio sp. 03_296 | reverse complement strand
TGTATTGTTGGGGTGTGAAGCTGGCTTTTTCATGTCATAACCACTTTTGTGACTACGCATGATCACCATCGATTGAGCTTCATGCCACGAAGAGATATGGCCCAACTCTGCGGTACCTGAATTGAAATCAATTAAAAACTCAGCACCTGGCTTGTAATAGCTGGCATCATCAAATATCTCGATCACATGTGAAGATTTAGTATGGCTGAAACAGAACGACAGCCCTTCCTCAGATAAGAGTCTTTTAACAAACTGTAGATCCGATTCTTCGTACTGAACTTTGTAGTTATAGCTTGGCATAGCTTTTCGGTCAGAGAAAAAGAAAAGTCGACGCCATGCTCACCAATAAATTAATGTAAATAATTTCTTTTATATCTTTATTTTGAAAATTCTGCTGTTGAATTTTGTAGTTCGCAAAATTCAATTTTGGCACAACAACAAGCTCAATATTTTTGTAGTTTTCACCATCTTCAAATTTGGTCACTCGACTTCCTGCTAGTGTCGCCTTTGCAACAAACCCATGGAAGTATCTCGGTTCCAACAGCACTTGGCTGTTATTATCCATTTTGATAATAACTGGCTGACCCACGATTTGATTCAGTTCGCCTTTTTGACCATTAAAATAAGCATAAACTCGCAATGAAAATAGCTCTGACATTTCTTCTCTATATTCAAAAGAATTGAGAATAMTCGCATCTTTCCCATAAGGCGTGGAAATATTTATAAATTTATTATCTTGATGTTGCTTTTTTCATTACAAACTTCTTTATAAACAAATAAGGAGGGCACTTTCGAACCCTCCAAATGATTACATTTGTTGACCTTTAACACCGCTGTAACCGTATACCAACGAGCAGATGTGTGTTTTGTCATCAGTAGCGTCACAGTCATCATCATCTCTGTGTAAGAGATCGTGATTGTTCATTGAACGGGTCTCTTGAATTGACACTGCATAGTTAGAAATTCATGGCAGTCAGTTAGTTGAATTTTCAATGATTTCTTCGATTTYCTCACCCTGCTTAGTAGATATGGAATACAGCGGGTTTGCCCTTACCAATCGTGGCTTCTTTGAACAGATCTGGGGATGCTTTGTCTTGAAGTKTKGTAATGGTCATATCGTAAAGACGAGTAGAGCTTGCTTCACGATCCATTGCGGTACCAGTATAAGAAGAAATT
>NZ_NPKW01000924.1:0-437 GCF_002265885.1 Vibrio sp. 03_296 | reverse complement strand
CTGACGTGGCACGCACCAAATTGACATCAAATGCATTCTAGTAAATCCTTCTAAAGTCAGTAGGTTTCGATTTKGTCATCAACGATGAGTAGGGTTGG
The DNA here is from genome assembly GCF_002265885.1 of Vibrio sp. 03_296. Taxonomy (NCBI): domain Bacteria; kingdom Pseudomonadati; phylum Pseudomonadota; class Gammaproteobacteria; order Vibrionales; family Vibrionaceae; genus Vibrio; species Vibrio sp. 03_296. The sequence continues at coordinate 339 of NZ_NPKW01000924.1, read as the reverse complement.
TTTATCAGGCATGTTCAGCAATCACATAAAGTATTTAAGTAATGACCAATCTCTTCCAAAGAAAGGACGTGGTCGACATCAACGGCAGCCATGGCCGCGGCAGGCATGGCTTTCGCTTCTGCACTATCAATGGATTGGACTAGGGTTAGTCCACCCAGTGTTTTGATTTTTTGAGACCTAAGGCACCGTCGGAATTGGCCCCCGTCAGTACGATACCGATCAACGCGTTTCTATAGTAATCAGCCGCCGTTTCGAACAGCACGTCGATGGAGGGTCGTGAAAAATTGACGGGCGGATCGACCGACAGTGCGATACAACCATCGGTCTCAATCATCATAT
>NZ_NPKW01000923.1:0-420 GCF_002265885.1 Vibrio sp. 03_296 | reverse complement strand
GAAAGGTGTACTCAGTGAAAATGCCATTGGCCACTGGCCAACGTTGAAAATTGATGGCGAGGATGATTATTCGAAAGGTCGCTTAATTCCGCGCATCGCTGCCGATCAGGTACATGGGACAGTTGGCGAAAATGGATGGGGTTCACGATGAGCAACTGATGCGTTATGTCCTTCCTAATCTCGCTAATTTTCCAGACGGTGATCTCGGTTTTTTATAAAGCACGACCATTTATAGAGAATAAAATAKGGAATCAAATGGTTCCCTATTTATTTTTAATCAGAGAGTTACTTATCTCTGCGAGCGTTACATAGCTCAATCGCGTTTTCAATAGATCTAGTGCACTCTTGTCGCACTCAGGCAAGACAGCATCACTTTCACTGATTGCCTCGACGCGTTGACCCCATTTCACTAAGCCAGCA
>NZ_NPKW01000922.1:0-650 GCF_002265885.1 Vibrio sp. 03_296 | reverse complement strand
GCAGTTGGTAAGCGTGAAATCGATAATGCGGTATTTTCCACCAAATGGTACCGCGGGTTTTGCTCTGTCATCCGTTAATGGACTGAGTCGTGATCCCATGCCTCCGGCCAGTATCACTGTCAAATGTCCTGCAATGCGTATTCTCCCTGAATGTGTGCAATGTCCTAAAGATTAGTACAAGATTTGAGCCAAACCTTTTATTGAGAAATCATGATGTTTCATTAAATAATCCATTGCTGTGCACAAAAAGCAAGCAGTGAGCATAGTTGTTGCACGGTGTTAGTGCGTCGCAATGATAAAAAAGGTCGGCGTCTAAGGTCTTGGCACTTAGTCGTTTTACACTGTAAATAAGCGAAAATCACAAGTACTAAAACGAGTGGCTTGTACGCGTTGTGCTAGATAAGGCTTTAGGTGGGATTTCTGTAATCTAGCTTGCGTTAGGTTCAAAAAAAAGAAGCCTTTCTTTGCAAGGCGTTTAAGGAGTCTCAACAGGATCCTCAACAATGTGATATCGAAATCGCGGCTTAGCTTAGGCCAACAATATCGCCATTTTCATCGATATCCAACGCCATAAAAAGCGGGAATGTCTGGTAAACCAGGCATCGTCATCACATTGCCAGTGAGCGCGTAAACAAAACCCGCACCAGCAC
>NZ_NPKW01000921.1:0-1734 GCF_002265885.1 Vibrio sp. 03_296 | reverse complement strand
ACATACTCTATCAATATCCTTACCTGAATATAACCAACTATTACGGCTTTGTAATGTTTGGGAAAGCCTTGTGTAATTGAGTGTTCGTTAAGATGGTCTCCATCAACTACATGATGTCTTAACGGAGTAAAACATGAAAACAATCAAAATCGCATCAATCACCGCAATGCTAGGTTTCGCTACTTTATCATTCAACGCTTCAGCTGCGGATAACAAGACTGTTTCAGTGACACAAATTTCGTCTCAGTTTGCTTTTGAGTTAGTACAAGAGGCTGTCAATCAATGCAGCGCAGAGGCTACAAGTGTCTGCAACTGTTGTTGACTTATCGGGCAACGTTGTAGCTCAGCTACGTGCCGATGGAGCGGTATCCATACTCTAGACAGCTCACGTAAAAAAGCATTTACCGTGACAAGTATGAAACAACCATCAGGCAACTTAATGAAGACAATCGCTGAGAAACCAATCCTACGCCTTTGCAGTACAATGGATGAAAAGCCTACTGTTCTTGGCTGGCAGGTGTACCTGTAGAGTTAAACAAAGTGATAATTGGTGCCGTGGGCGTTGGTGGCGCGCCGGGTGGTCATCTGGATGTAGCCTGTAGCGGAAGCTGCATTGAAAAAACTTCTGTAATCTACGCATAACTAAATTCTATACGAGCACTTCATAGCTACTTGGTGGAGTGTTCGTTTTTAATTTCAGGCTAGCTCTATTCCCCTACTACTTAGCTTTCGTTATGCAATTACTAGATTAGAGTATGTTTGGTTCTATCGTGCTCAACACTGTTTGGCAAAACCAAGTTACCCCGTCAGACTCATTTCCCCACAGAACAGCCTTCCCTAGCCTCTCTCCTCAAACTCGCTTACTATGCCAAGTACCCAATAGCTTTGTGAGTCATTCATGAGCAGCAAAAACAATAAAAACCTCGGTATTCTTCTTAAACTCAGTACCTTTGTTTCACCTTATAGATGGCGGGTTGCTGCCGCTTTGGTGGCGCTTGTGGCCACGGCGAGCCTTACCCTTTCTGTTGGGTATGGGGTGCGTATGCTTATCGACCACGGGTTTGCCCAACAATCGTTGCATGAGCTCACCAATGCGATTCAATTTATTGTTGGCGTGACGCTGTGCATGTAGCGATTGGTCACCTTCTTTTCTGGCTTTTATTTGGTTTCGATCGGTTGGGGAGCGTGTCAGCGCCGACATTCGCCTTGCGGTGTTTAACCATGTGACTAACCTTGCACCCGAGCTACTTCGAGACCAACAGCAGCGGCGATATTATGTCGCGCCTCACCACGGACACCACTTTGCTGCAAAGCATCATTGGCTCATCGTTTTCCATGGCGATGCGCAGCGCACTGATGTGCGTCGGGGCGATAATCATGTTGTTTGCCACCAACTTTAAGCTCACGCTGATCGTGCTCGCTTCCGTACATTGTCGTTGGTTCTATTTCGGTTTATGCCGACGCGTGCGTGCCCTCTCTCGCCAAAGCCAAGATTCAATGGCTGATGTGGGCAGCTACGCCGGAGAAGCGATAGAACACATTAAAACCGTGCAAAGCTTTAGTTCCGAGCAACATGAAAAAGCCGCCTTCGCGGTTGAAGTCGAGAAGGCGTACGAATCGGCAGACAGCGTGTAAAACAGCGGGCGATTTTAATCTCTGGCGTGATTGTGATTGTGATTGTCTTTAGCGCCATTGCAGGCATGCTTTGGGTTGGTGGCAGTGATGTGATCCACG
>NZ_NPKW01000920.1:0-621 GCF_002265885.1 Vibrio sp. 03_296 | reverse complement strand
CAAGGGTGACCCCCCGAGCAACAAACGATAGTAAAGCAACAGGAACCAACACCTGCGCTTTTATCGAAAGTGTATTTAAAAAACGAACGCATTAAAAACGACCCTCTGTGAACAAATAATTAATGAGAATGAATATTATTGTTTTATTTTTATTAGTGGATGATTGTAACCATTCGCCTGCTGTATTCAATGACTTATTTCGTTACAAATGTCACTAGTAGTTTGTAGTCACTCTCAAAATTGGCGGGTAAATAGCAATTATCAGAGAGTGCTCACAATGTGCATAAAGCACGATTTTTCATAGAGTAAAATGATCTTAGGCTAAAAAGTAGAGCTTTTCAATAAAACCGCTTTACATAACGGCTTTATTGATAGAGGTGGTGGGGTTACTTCATACGATTTGTTACACATTGATGCTACTCGATTGGTGGATTTATTCGCACAACTGTCAGCAATGTGTCACAGAGGGTTCAATTAAGTGAACACAACTGTCATATTCACATCCTAAAGTGAGCATCGTTCAAGTGAAACACAACGGCAATTTGGCCAATAAAAGGATATTGTGATGAAAAAGACAGTAATCGGTGTACAATCGCTCTTATGAGTGCTCTGACAGTGACA
>NZ_NPKW01000092.1:0-3394 GCF_002265885.1 Vibrio sp. 03_296 | reverse complement strand
GACAAACGCAGTTATAAATACGCCGACTATCGTACGCCGCGCCTCAAGAAACGTACGACATTCCCGAAGATCTGATTTACGCCATCATCAAAACCGAAAGCAGTTTCAACCCTTATGCCGTGAGCTGGGCAAACGCCTATGGCTTAATGCAAGTCGTACCGAAAACCGCAGGCCGTGATGTGTTCAACTTGGTTAAAAATCGCAGTGGACGAACCTAGCCCGGAATATCTCTTTAACCCAGAAAACAATATCGACACCGACGCCTATTTTATCTGCTTAAAAATCGCTTATCTAAAAGAGGTTAATCATCCAACATCGCTCGAGTACTCGATGATTTCTGCCTACAACGGTGGCACAGGTGGAGTACTCAACACCTTTAACCGTAATGATCGCAAACGGGCGATGCGCGACCTCAACTCACTGCAACCCAATCAAGTGTATTGGGCATTAACCAAAAAACACCCCAATGCGGAGGCTCGCCGTTATTTGGAAAAAGTAACCAAATTCAAGCAAGACTTTAACCAAGGAGCATCGCTTTAGTTGACGCATGTCTACTTTCTAAACACTCACGCYTTTTTTTGAATTTTTTTCCAAAAATCGGTTGACGAGCGAGATGAAAATCCGTTTAATAGCGCTCCGTTGCCCGGATAGCTCAGTCGGTAGAGCAGAGGATTGAAAATCCTCGTGTCGGTGGTTCGATTCCGCCTCCGGGCACCACGAATTAAAATCGTTGGTGCGAAATGTACGAGCGATAAAAATATAGTGTGCCGACTTAGCTCAGTAGGTAGAGCAACTGACTTGTAATCAGTAGGTCACCAGTTCGATTCCGGTAGTCGGCACCATTTACAATAACTCTTGTATAGCAAGAGAGACAGAATAGTTCCTCCTTAGCTCAGTCGGTAGAGCGACGGACTGTTAATCCGCAGGTCGCTGGTTCGAGCCCAGCAGGAGGAGCCACCTTTAAAAGCCAAGTCGAAAGACTTGGCTTTTTTCTTTTCTGCAATTTATTTCCCTGCCAGTCCATCACTATTTCTCCATTTATACTTTTTTCACGCCATAAATTTAATCACGATCATGCTTTCAAGCTAAGCTGCTATTTGTTTCAGTTATGCTGCATTAATATTTCGTTTCAATTAAACGGACAAACTAAGCATTTGCCGTGTTCATTGTGACTACAATATGAGCATTTTTATGAAACTTAAGACACAAGCTTATTTATTATCGGGAATTATCTTAATTGCCCTACTCGCATTAACCGCGACTGGCCTTTGGACGCTAAGAGTCGCCAGTAATCTAGATAACAAAGCACGAGTAACCGAACTCTTTCGCAGCGCTTATAGCATCCTGACCGAAGTCGAGAAAATGGCCGTAGAAGGAAAAATGTCTGAGCCAGAAGCGAAAGCATTAGCCACTCGCCTGCTACGCAACAACATCTACAAAGACAATGAGTATGTTTACGTTGCCGATGAAAAAATGATGTTTATTGCCACTCCATTAGACCCACAACTTCATGGCACCAGTTTTCATGATTTTCGAGATGGCAATGGCAACAGCGTTGGCCAGTTAATCCTAGATGTACTTGGCCGAAAAACAGGCCAACTGGTGGAATATACTTGGACGCAAAAACTGGCCGATGGCTCGATTGAGGAAAAACTCTCAATCGCGGAAAGAACTCCACACTGGGGTTGGGTTGTCGGTACGGGCATCGGCTTCAATGAAGTGAATGCTCGCTTTTGGTCTACTGCGCAATGGCAGTTGTTCCTTTGCCTTGTGATTGCTGGCACGATTCTGGGTGGTCTGATTGTTTCCATCAACAAAATGCTCAATCTGTTGGGTGGTGAGCCAAATGATGTGCGCAACGCCGTACAAGACGTGGCAAAAGGTCGCATTCAAACCAGTTTCGACAATAAAGCGCCGCAAGGTAGTATTTACCAGGCAGTACAAGAGATGAGCCTCTCGTTAGCCGAGATGATCAGCAACCTAGAACGTTCAATGCACGCACTGCGTGATGAACTGGCGTCCGTTGAAAGCCGTAGCGATACCATTTCCAGTCTCACTGCGACGCAGCAACAATCGACCGCGATGATAGCAACAGCGATGACAGAAATGGCTTCTTCTGCAAATCACGTCGCCGATTCCGCCAGTGATACGGCCAACAATACGGATGAAGCCGACAAACAGAGTAAACATACACAGGAGTTGATTCACAATACCGTTAGCAACATCCAGGGATTGGCAAGCCAGTTAGGCACCGCTAGCCAAGCGGTGGCGGATCTCGATAAAGACGTGAACAACATTGTAAAAGTGCTCGATGTGATCGGCGATATTGCGGAGCAGACTAACCTGCTCGCGCTCAATGCTGCGATCGAAGCGGCGCGAGCGGGCGAGCAAGGAAGAGGTTTTGCCGTCGTTGCGGACGAAGTACGTAACCTTGCAGGAAGAACCCAATCCAGCACTAAAGAGATCCAGTTGATGATCAATAACTTGCAACAAGGTTCTCGCAATGCAATCCAAACCATGGAAATCTGTGCGGAGACCAGCCAAAGCACCGTTGTTGAATCGCAAACAGCTTCAGAAGCGTTGCAACAGATCGTTCAAGCATTGGAATCCATCAGTACCATGAGCCAACAAATTGCGACCGCCGCCGCAGAACAAACACAAGTGAGTGATGATATCGCACAGCGTATCAACATGATTGAAGACAGCGGCAATCAGCTTACCAGCGTCGTAACAGAGAGCCACAACAGCACGCGCAGCTTGGCGACCTTAGCGAACCAACTCGAAAACTGGGTCAATAAGTTTTCCGTAAAGCATTAAACTAAACCTGTTTTCTAACTAAGCACGCCTTATCGCGTGCTTTTTTATTGCAGGAATCGCCGTTCATCCCATTAAATCTGATAAATAAATGTCGCTTAGATGTTTATATACTGTACTTCCATCGTTTAAAACGAATAAAAACACCCCATTGCGGGCACAAAAGCAGCAAACGATATTTTTTTTGCATTTTTATATTGACCTAGAAAGCGAAAAACCGTTTAATACACCTCGTCGCCCGGATAGCTCAGTCGGTAGAGCAGAGGATTGAAAATCCTCGTGTCGGTGGTTCGATTCCGCCTCCGGGCACCACGAATTAAAAGTCGTTGGTGCTTAACGTACGAACGACAATTTAAAAAGAATATAGTGCGCCGACTTAGCTCAGTAGGTAGAGCAACTGACTTGTAATCAGTAGGTCACCAGTTCGATTCCGGTAGTCGGCACCATTCTTTTGCCTCGATAGCTCAGTCGGTAGAGCAGAGGATTGAAATCCTCGTGTCGGTGGTTCGATTCCGCCTCGAGGCACCACTTATTTTAAGTTGTGCTAACACACAATAACCGAATAGTTCCTCCTTAGCTC
>NZ_NPKW01000919.1:0-689 GCF_002265885.1 Vibrio sp. 03_296 | reverse complement strand
ATAGCGTCACGTTAATCAACCAAATAGATAGTTGAATGGTTTTTTCCTAGGCTGGCAAACMAATGCAAAGCAAACCAAAAATGGTCCCAATGGCTTCAATCCAGCTCATCGCATAGCCATCACCAATCGGAATATTCACAAGCGTATTATTGATATCAAATAGGGAGAACAGCTCCATATTAGGTCCTTTTTATCGAGTGTTATTGGATAGAAAGATGGTATATCCCGCAACAAGCAAAAAGGGAGGACATTTGTCCCCCCTAACTGGTGTGCGATCATAATTTGAATCAATCGTTCTTTCTATGATTAATTCGGTTCTCTCTAATAGGTCATGCAGCAAAGAACTGTGTTCAGTTGATTTTGCTCCAGCTCGAGACTTTGGTGTTGATAAAGCCACATTCGATCAACGCCCGCTCAATGGTCCCCTTTTGTCTAAGGATCGCGATGCCTTGATTGAGGCGCGTTGAGCCAGTTTTTCGCTTTCAGGAATGTCGGGAGAGAATGAAATAGTCGCGAACCAGTTAAGCCAATTTTCACTTTCGGAATAGGGTAAAGCTGAAAACCTCGGGTGGTAAACGAAAGATCATCAGACACCTGAAATGGTGCCAGCAGGAAATCGACTCGGTGGCGGCCCACCATATCAACCATATTGCCCCAATCGGCCACATTGAGTAAGTTACTCAGCGGCA
>NZ_NPKW01000918.1:0-705 GCF_002265885.1 Vibrio sp. 03_296 | reverse complement strand
TTCTGTTGTCCGCCCATTGACGAAATAAAGAGAGACCATGGTAATCAAACACATGAATTACCTGTTGGAAATGACAGGAGTAAGTAAAGAGTTTCCTGGGGTAAAGGCATTAGATAAGGGTTAATTTAAAAGTTCGCCCTCATTCTATTCATGCATTAATGGGAGAAAATGGGGCCGGCAAATCAACACTATTAAAATGTCTATTTGGTATTTACGAGAAGAATGAAGGAAATATTCTCTTTCTCGGCAAGGAAGTGAATTTCACCTCGTCAAAAGAAGCATTGGAATCCGGTGTTTCTATGGTTCACCAAGAATTGAACCAAGTAAAACAATGCTCCGTTATGGACAATATTTGGCTCGGTCGTTACCCAAAGAAAGGGTTCTTTGTTGATCACGATAAAATGTATCGCGATACCAAAGAAATCTTTGCCGAACTGGATATCGATATCGATCCTAAAGTCAAAGTCGCGACCTTATCCGTGTCCCAATCGACCAAGATGGTTGAGATCGCCAAAGCGTTCTCCTATGACGCCAAAATCGTCATCATGGATGAACCCACCTCATCGCTGACGGAAAAGAAGTCGGCCACCTGTTTACCATCATCAACAAGCTGAAAGAGAAAGGCTGTGGCGTGGTGTACATCTCGCACAAGATGGAAGAAATCTTTGCTATCTGCGATGAAATCACCATTTTGCGTGATGGACA
>NZ_NPKW01000917.1:0-680 GCF_002265885.1 Vibrio sp. 03_296 | reverse complement strand
TGGTTGGCTATTCCTTCACTAGGTACGTGGTTTTGCTCTGTGGTTTACTGGCCTTTATCATCGAGTTGCCCATTTATTGGGGACTCAAAAACAGTTTCAAGCGCCGTCGGCCAGAAGAATACAGTGCCTATTTGCCCGCTTTTATCACCCCTTCGGATCGCTACAGCTTGCCTTCGGGTCACACCGCCGCGTAGGTTTGTCAGGCCACCATCACTAGTTACTTCTTCCCAGAGTTGACATGGTTTGCATTTAGCTGGGCGGCCCTCATTGGGTTGTCGCGCATTTTACTGGGTTGTACWATTTTTTAGTGATGTTGTGATTGGTGCTCTGCTCGGTCATGCCTGTGCCACTTTGGCCTTGATTCTTGTGATGGAGTGAGCCTATGGAAAATTCTGTATGGGGTGACAAGGCACGGGGAATGGTCATCATCGCCCGAGCTCGGGCAATGGCAAACGCCTTTGCGGCGCAGCATTGCCAAGTGGATTTTCTTTTTTCTGGTCGAGATCCGAAGCGCTATTTCTCCATGGAAGCCTTTGGCCAGTACAAAACGTGTCGAGGGCTCACCTTTGCGACGAAAAATGGCCGTGTGGATTACTGGCAAACTGCGCTCGAAAACAGTTTATTGACTATGAATCAAGAAGTGCAGCAGCAAGATCTTAGCCAGTATGATTTGGTGATCA
>NZ_NPKW01000916.1:0-662 GCF_002265885.1 Vibrio sp. 03_296 | reverse complement strand
CAGAGTTCACACCAACTTCTTTAGCGGTTGCACCAGTTGCGGCCACTGCTAATTGCTGCACCTAAAAGCGTTTTTTTTAAAGTGACGACATAAGATTAACCCCTATTTTAGAATTATGTTTTTCCTTGTTCTTCGCCAAACTCGACTAATTGCTATTCCTAGTAACCATCTGATTTTTTGGAGAACTAAATTTTGGACGGGGCAAATATCTCAGACTTTTTTTTCTTTAAAAAATGGCGACACCAACAACCTGAGCCACTTCAAAGTCAACCAATAAAAAATAATATAAAAACAATAAAAACAACAACTTAATCGCAAACAAAAAATATAAAAAACGATCAAATTTAGCTTTTCATAGTGCCATGGCGGCAAATATGTTGCCGTATCGTGAAGCGACTCACGCAACTTTTAGCTCAATTAACGGAACTTTATATTTCCAAAGAAAAAAGATTGAAGTGCCTCGCAAGGAAATAAGGCAAAACATCGGTACGGCAAAGCCATTTTGACGTAATTGATTGCACGAACCAATGCTTGACCTTCCCCCGGCGGCAAGGTTTATCGTTATTACCACATTATTTCGTGGGAGATWAAAAGATGAACCAATTTACCCTTGCGCTCTCTGGCCTCAACTGCATGGGTTGTGCTCATAAGGTCGAGAAAGC
>NZ_NPKW01000915.1:0-809 GCF_002265885.1 Vibrio sp. 03_296 | reverse complement strand
CAACGCGGAAGGAATCGAGAGAAATGCTAAACATATCGAGTAGCATCTGACCCGCTAGCAATGAAACGGTCAGAATAATCGCAACTGCGACATTGGCGGTTAGTGCGGTTTTGTATTTTTCTTCCGGTGTCATGTGGCCTGTAAGCGACACAAATACCGGCATGATGCCCACAGGGTTTACTGCGGCCACTAAGCCTAAGAAAAACTGCAAAAAGATAGCGACTTCGAACGTTTGCATTAGAGAAACCACACGAAGAATAGGAGAACAGATTGTTGGCGAATATAGTCGATATTGCGCGACTTCACGAATGAAAAAACTAACGTGTGAGCTGTTTGATTGCTAGAGAAAACTAATCATTGAAAGAGTTGTAAAATAATTTGTCACACTTTGTTGTGTATAATTCTTCGCAAGCATCCAATTAATTTACATAAACGTTAACATTCGCACATTTTTGATAAAAACCCAGCACTCTTCTTTAGCGAGTTAACCATTTGGATATACTCTCAGTAGCACAGAATTTCTCGTCTACATGTAATTTTATGTAATTTTGTAGATTTATGATGTAAACTTTTTTACAAGGTTTTGTTGTTAATTTTGACCTTTTGGTTCGTTTGCTTCTTTTTTGCTCAACCAAATGTGGCTTTTAATTTATTTGTTTATCAATGAATTAGCGGTTTTCGTTGTGCTGAAGCACACTTTCGGGGTATTTAAGTGTGGGATCTGATCCAAGTTCAATTTTTTCATACTCTGAAATATTATACTCAGCCCTGAAAGCAATTTACTAAGTCGGTTGTTAAGTAACTTACTG
>NZ_NPKW01000914.1:0-619 GCF_002265885.1 Vibrio sp. 03_296 | reverse complement strand
GAGCCCATTGCTTCAATTTGCTTAAGTTTTCGATCCTGGGATTCCGACGTCAAAACGCTCAGCGAGTTTTATGGTCGTTGTCGAGTGTGGTGCCAATGCAATGTTCGCTAATACCGTTTTGCTATCTGGAATAAACCTGCCAAGATCTGTAATCAAACTAGTGGGATCGAGTTTGTATTGTGATAACTCTTGCACTGAGAGCGAGTTTAACCACGCACACATGTCAGGATGCGTGTCTACCCAAGGAAGTTGTTCATGCAAACTTTGATGAAATGGTTCAAAACGCCAGAATCGTTGGTGCTCAGTAAGCCATTCATCGAGCAATTGAAATTGTTTTTGCATGTATCCCCCTAAAATTGACGACGCTATTTTAGGGGGAAGAAGCGGTGGAGGAAAGCGCTTTAACGAACGGGAAGAACGATGTCTTTAAACATTTCATCAATCTCAGCATTTGATTTCAACGAGATCGCTTGTTCTACTACTGGCCTTGTCAAATGAGGGGCAAATCTTTCCATAAAATCAAACATATATGAACGTAGGAACGTACCTCGGCGGAAGCCGATACTGGTGGTACTTGCGCCAAATAAGTGGCTCGCATCGATCGAGACCAGATCTTTAT
>NZ_NPKW01000913.1:0-675 GCF_002265885.1 Vibrio sp. 03_296 | reverse complement strand
TATGATTTCAAATGCGCTCGACGCCATGCCAGAACATGGTACTCTCGAAATCACCACTAATTGAATCACGCAATGACAAACCTTATGTTACGGTTTCATTTAGAGACAATGGCTGTGGCATACCTGCAGAGCAACAAGCCACGATTTTTGAACTGAACTACACCACCAAAAAAGAGGGAAATTTTGGTCTTGGCATTGGTTTGTCTATTTGCCATCAAATCATCCATAGTCACGGAGGATGATACGAGTGATCATTCCAGCGCAGTACACCTGTATGACTATCTGGTTACCACTGGTTTCTGAAGGAGCATCCCATGAATAAATACTTGATTTTATGTGTTGATGACGAACGAGAAGTGCTCGATAGCGTACTTCAAGATTTATCGCCATTTGAAGATCATTTTGTGCTCGAGGGCGCAGAGTCAGTAGCAGAAGCCAAAAATGTCAATCGAAGAGTATGACGATGAAGACGTTCCATTGGCATTAATTCTGTGCGACCACATCATGCCGGAACAAACGGGGATCAGTTTTCTCATTGAACTCAGTCGCAACGAAACGACGCGACAAAGCGAGAAAGTACTGTTGACGGGCAAGCCGGTTGGAAGATACCGTTGAAGCGGTAAACCATGCGAGCCTTGATTTTTATATCGCCAAACCTTGGTACGGTGACGAGCT
>NZ_NPKW01000912.1:0-483 GCF_002265885.1 Vibrio sp. 03_296 | reverse complement strand
TGAAGTTTTCCCTGACTGCAATGTGTACGAACGCTCAGATGTTTCCGTACGTAAGAAAGAAGGCCTCCAAGAAACAACTGGCGTTTTACATGGTGAAATGCCACCAAAATCTGTTGTTATCGAAGAAAATGGCGTCAAAATTAGCGTTGATATTGTCGGTGGGCACAAAACTGGTTTCTACCTTGATCAGCGTGATAGCCGCCAACAAGCGATGAAATACGTCAAAGACAAAGAGGTTCTCAACTGCTTCTCTTACACCGGCGGCTTTGGGCTTTACGCTTTAAAAGGCGGTGCTAAACGAGTGATCAATGCCGACGTCTCGCAACCGGCATTGGACACGGCAAAGTTTAATGCTGAGCTCAATGCGTTCGATATCTCACAAGAAACGCGCGTTTCCTAAACGCCGATGTCTTCAAACTTTTGCGTGAATATCGAGATCAAGGCACCAAATTTGACGTGGTGATCATGGATCCACCGAAGTTT
>NZ_NPKW01000911.1:0-728 GCF_002265885.1 Vibrio sp. 03_296 | reverse complement strand
CATTGAAGATGTGGTGACAGACATGATCGCCTCAAACATCATGGCGATTTTTGAACAGAACCCAGAGCTGCATTCTAGCGTTCGCTTCAAACTGTTAAAAGAAGCGGATTCAGTAGCGGAAGATCTAGGAGAAGTTCTGGCTGGGTATGCTCAAAAAGCCACTAATGAGCAGATTAATTTTTTAGATGAGTATATTGCTTTAGTAAAAAATCTGTTCGATACCGCTGTAGCAAAATACGACTAAGCCGCAATATTCGCTGATTTGTTTTTAGTCCGCAGTATTCATAAGAAGGGTTACATTGTAACCCTTCTTATTTGCCAAAATTTACTCGCCCAATATGGATTATCGGTTCGCGATATGATGACTCCTTTTGAAGTTGACGCATGCATGAACTGCTGGTGGTTAAGATAGATCCCCACGTGATAATCGGATTTCGTTGTTTTGAAGAACAGCAGATCGCCTTGTTGCCTCTCTTCCCAACGTATTGGCTGGGAAGCATTAAACTGTGCCAATGTTCGTCCTTGGTGAGTGCTCGTTGATAGCGTGGAGAACGCTTGTGTACAAAGCAGAGCAATCAATCCCTTCTTTCGTATTCCCACCAAACTGATAGGGCGTGCCATACCATTCGCCGTAGAAGGTTTTTAACTCTCGGTTTTGTTCCCAAAGTGCTGCTGATGTTTCTGGGGCTTTAGGGCTTTGGCTACAGCCACTCAGCAACGCAAAAATG
>NZ_NPKW01000910.1:0-337 GCF_002265885.1 Vibrio sp. 03_296 | reverse complement strand
TCACATGATGTGAGGGCTTTTTTCATCACGTTTCTACCCTTGCGTTACTCGATCAATGAACTGCTGATCACTTGATCGGCGATCTGCTCAAACACGCGCTCTACACTAAACAAACTCGCCACATGATAAAATTCCGGCCCAGACGCGCACGACTGCATCAAGCGCTGACTCGCTGCACCACCAAAATTGATGGTGATGACTTTTACATCGCGGCCCGGTTGCTTGAGCTGGGTACAAATTCAATTCATTTTTTTATCGCGAAACGCAGGGTCGATTAAATGGTTGCCATCGGAGAACATCACCAAGTACTTACTGCTGTTTTCATCACCGTAATGCC
>NZ_NPKW01000091.1:0-8206 GCF_002265885.1 Vibrio sp. 03_296 | reverse complement strand
TTTTGGTCACTCAGTTCATTGATAAATCTTTTGGATTATCATCAACGAGTGCCCACACAGATTGATAGGTTTATATTGTTAAAGAGCTTGCTTTTCGAGAAGTTTTTCTCTCAAAGCGGAGGTGCATTCTAGCGAGTTAATTTGAAGAGTCAAACACTTTTTCAAATTTATTTTCTCAGAAGCTTTTACCTCACCCGACGTTGCTGAGGCCTTACGCCGTCTGCCGTGTCGGTGGATGCGCATTATAGGGAAGGCAGTTTCTTTGGCAAGTGCTTTTCGATAAAAAATGTCATAAACCCGTTCGCATGCGCAAACAATGAACAAATGGTTATTTTTCTTGGTTCCATGTTAAGAAAAAGCATCTATTTTCGTCAGAAATCGTTCAACCAAGCATCTTGGAAATCGGATACATTGAGTACTCTGTGGCTTTCTTCCCACTGACGAATCCTTTCCAGCTCATTCAATACACTCTTTATTGTCAGTGTATTGTTGTCTAACTCGAACACTTGCTGCTGAGTTTGATAGTAGAACTTGAGAATGGTTATTGCTTTCTCATTGTGTTCGTTGTGTGCAGCATTCTTGAGGATATTCAACTTTCGATAGATCTTTAAATGAGTCTGTTTGAGCTTCCACACATACAAGAGCTCATCAAAATAGCGATGTGTCTTTATTTGATTCATTATTGAAAGCGTACTGACAAACGCTATTACTACTCCTAAGAGATTCCAAACAAAATTGCCCGTCGATTCGCCTTCTACAATCTCTGTGTTGCCAAATAGGGCAATCAACAATGTACTAAATGCAATGGCAGAACAAGCAAAAGCCAGTAGAAATACCACTATCACCATGTTCCCTTTCTTTCTATATTCTTCTTTATTTATTTGACGCACGAATACCGCCCTCCTTCTTTTAGTGCCAGACTAGTTTAACCAAGCAAAACGCACTCGCAACGTTTCCTTTGTAAGCTTTCTCTCAATCGCTCTCTCTTTCACTCTACACTTTGATAGCAGCATGACTCGCAACAGACTATTTGTTGGGTATATACTCCGTGCATTCGAATTCACTGCAAAGGTCTATCATGCGTACATTTGTATTACGCGCACGCGCGGCGCCGACAAACAGTCGAGCTTTATTAGAAGGAGTCGGTAACGAGGCTCATACTGAGATTCTTGCACATACTCTAATGAACACGATGTTTGTCGCACAGTCACATCGACAAGATGTTGTCGTTCATCTGGTTTTAGAGAGTACCAAAGACTTTTCGCGTACAATTACCATTCACTCTAACGAAGTCTCAAACGTGGGTGGCTTCCACGAGGCAAACTTGTTGAACATTGTTGTTCGTGCGCTTGATGCTTCTACGGGTATGGGCAAAGAAGAATTAAGAAATGTCGAACCAGGTGTGACCGTTCGTACAATTAGCTTTGAACGATTGGTCCAGCAGTTGGCTGAAGACCATCAGCTATATATGTTGGAAAAGAAAGGCGAGTTTGTTCGCGACATTAAGTTTGCCGCCAATCCTTGTTTTTTACTTACTGACCATATTCCGATGCCAAAGAAAACTTTTAACAGTCTGAAGCGTCTCGGAACGCAAAACATTAGCCTTGGCCCTAAAATGTTGTTTGCCTCCCAATGCGTCACTCTGATTCAAAATGAATTGGATCTGCAGGAATAAATGCGAAGGGCTCATTAGAGCCCTTTTTCTTGCTCAAAATTCATCATTGGCGTTCTCTATCCCAATCAAGACGTAGATAACACTCCAAGTGTCTTTGTTCCCTTGAATACTCGCTTGCGTCGAGTTCAATTACTGATATCATTTTTGCCAACATAGTCGGGGAGCCTTATCGGCTGAGATCGCTACGCGAGACCCGTTGAACCTGATTCAGTTAATACTGACGTAGGGAACTATTACGCGCATATCGCTTTCTGCTTTATGCGTTGGTATACCAATATAGTTGGTAATATTGTTGGTATAGACAGTTCCTGTACGTCTTGTTCTAGGATACAAGATGCTACTTACTTCAACTACTCAATCTCTTATTCCATGCGTTCTCACCATTGCCGGTTCTGATAGTGGGGGTGGAGCAGGTATACAAGCCGATATAAAAGCCATTTCAGCCACGGGCAGTTACGCAAGCTCAGTGATCACTGCCATCACCGCGCAAAATACGATGGGCGTTAATGCCGTATTTCCGATCCCTACCGAGTTTGTTGCAGCGCAGCTAGATGCCGTTTTCAGCGATCTCAATATTCAAGCGGTTAAAATTGGTATGCTTGCAGACCGTCATATTATTCGATTGGTTGCCGAAAAAATTCGCCAATATTCGCCAGCGAAAGTGGTACTCGACCCCGTGATGATCTCCACCAGCGGCCAGGCGTTATTACAACCAGATGCGATCGCCGCATTGAAAGAGTACTTGATTCCACTGGCAGATATCGTGACGCCGAATATCCCTGAATATGTGGCGCTCACCGGAATGCCCATCCCTAACACTGAACATGAGATGATCTCGAGCGTCGAAAGTTTAAAAGCGCTGAACTGCCCTGCCATCTTATTAAAAGGCGGGCATTTGTATAATGAGTCCCACAGTAGCGATCTTTTGATCACGCCACAGTTTTGTGAATTCATCCGTAGCAAACGCCACTCTACACGCAACACCCACGGTACTGGCTGCACGTTATCTTCAGCCATCGCGTCTTATTTGGCTCAAGGTCATCGCTTACACAAGGCTGTCTTTTTGGCCAAGCAATACATATCACAGGCGATCGCTCATGCCGATGAGCTATCCGTTGGTCAAGGTCATGGCCCCGTCAATCACTTCTTTGCAGGACACATGCACGTCCGCTAGAAAAGTCCTCCATCGTCATCTTTTGCTCGGGAGTAAGTGCTGTCCCATGGCCTACAGCGCTACCGAGCTGAGAACCCATCTCGAAATAATTGACAGATGCTTGATACTTTCATCTTGCACACTCACCTATAATGGCGGTTTTTCTTCACAAGCTTTCTCGATGAAAACAGTATTCACACCAAAACGTTACTCACTAGTCGCTCTTTCGTGTTTCGCAGCTTTGCTGACTTTAGTTACTTGGTTTGCCTCAGGTATTGAATTGAGGTCTCCTGTACCAGATTTTCTTGGTCTCACTTTTACCCTAGTGACCGATTCCGCTGGCAGTAAAGGCTTTGCTATTACACTGGTCGCTTTAAGCTTGCTGGTTTTACGTAAACACTCTGGACGATATTTTGTTGTGGGTCGATTTGCTGTACTAGCACTTATGCTGGTTTTAAGTTTTGCTGGAAAAACGGGATTAAAGAAACTCACAGAGTCACCCCGCCCCTACACCGAATGGATGGCTTCAGAACATTTAGTTGATACACCACAAGCCTTCTACAATCTCGATGCGGCTCAACAAGTAACACTAGTAAAGACACAGGAAGAAACGATCAGTCCATGGCGTTTGCAACATTGGGAAGGTGAAACCGATTATTCCTTCCCCTCGGGTCATACAATATTTGCCAGTTTATGTGTGGCTTTCTTTGGGGGTATCTTTCTGATGCAAAAGCGCTATGTGGCGTTTGTCACGACCCTTGCTTGGGCGAGTTTGGTCGCTTATAGCCGCTTATGGATTGGTATGCACCGACCAGAGGATCTATTTGGCTCACTTGCGTTTATTGCCATGATCACAGCGCTATTGCCAAATTTTCTACCGATACCAACATCGGTCAGGAAGTTTTTACGCATTCGGGAAAGCACAGTTTAAAGCAGCCGTGTTTCATATTTGCCGCCCAAGGATAGGGAGAGTGAATAATGATGAAGAAACTGAATGGTGTTCAAAATGAACGTAAAAAGAAGGTCGTTTGGTAAAAGTAGGACAACCAAGCGACCAAAAGCTATTTAAGCTAAGCTAGTTTTACAACCAAAGCATAGAAAGTGTTGTCTGTGAGGACCAACTCACTTAGACGAGCACATTATAGCGAGACAATACGGAAAGGAAAGAAATAAAACCCATCATCCGTTATTTACTGACTTTTCTGTGACATCACTGGTTTACCTTTGGTTAAACTTTAACCCACCAGAAACCTTTCTAATTAGCTCAGCATATAGGACAGCTAATATGGACGACTGCATAGCCGATCGCCATATAAAGCGCTTTTTCCGCTTCTTTAGGATCACCAGAGATTCGATTGGTGAGAGACATTCGTCCTTCAGCACTACAAATGATCTCTCCCACATTCTGGATGAGGTTCCGAAACATTCTATCTTCATTTACAGCGTTAACCCATGAGAGATAAAAGGCTTCAGGGGATGAAAATTCAAGGGCTTGGATGATGTGTTCGACCGCTTTCGGTTTAAGCTCATCCAATAATTCTTCTTTTTTCTTGAAATGCCCATTGACGCAAGAACGACTCACCCCTGTTTTCTCAGCAATATGCGTATAGGTTAAGTGTTCATAGCCTTCTAGCAGGAGTATTTTAAACGATGCATCTATAATATTTTGGTGTGTTTTTTTGGCCACAGCTTGGCTGACTCTTGGCATTGTCATCTCCTACTAAAAGCGGCAAATCCTAACGCTTTCATAAAACCTGCTCAAGAAAATTGATCGATAAAGTGGTCCGACTTTAGCGACATTCTCCTCTCATAAATCCGTTATTATTATTATCAACAAGGCTCAAAAAGCGCAACAATCAATCAAAAAGTATCATTTTATGGCACTCGCGATGATAAAAAAGACCACAATTTGAGTGTTTATCAATAACAAATATAAAAGACATTGTCTTTTATTTATTTTCGCAAAGTTCGATATCAGCATGCCTCACACTATTGGGGATAGCCAAAAAGCAAAAATCCTTCGCGCAATACGAAGGATTTTGTTCAGTCAAAAACATTTTAAGTCAGGTATGAGCAGGCGCAACAATGAAAATTAGAGATCACGCATTAAGATTTCGTACTCTTCTTGCGCTTCTTTAACCAAACTTTTTAGCTCTTGCGCGTCTGCGGTAGCAAGCATCACTTTCCAAGGAGAGTGTGCTTGTTGACAAACTAATGCCACCCCTTGTTTGTCACTAGAGAAAGCCAACTGTTCAAAATCAGCCACATAGTGTTGACGCTGACCTTTTATTTCAACATCAAGCTTTCCTACTGGGTTGATTTCTACATGTGCATAGCGCTCTGGCTTAATACTCACTCGATAATCCCTATGTACAGTGATCATGACGCCCTCCAAACTGTGCGATTACCATCCCAACATCAGTTTAGGAGAGTTTCTTCGCACTGGAGACCAAATCGGTTGGAATATTGATCCCGGTTAATTTGTCGTGCAAAAAACGTAAAAAATTGCGCATATCGAGTCATTTGATTGGGCATTTAATCAGACAACACCTGCTGCCGGATAACCTGCAAAACACCAGATTCTTCATTGCTTGGTGCGATAAAACGGGCGAGTGCTTTCACTTCAGGATGGGCATTAGCCATCGCATAGGAATGGTAGCTTTGTTCAAGCATTTCTACGTCATTGAAATAATCACCAAAGCTCATGGTTTGTTGGCGTGTAAAACCCAACGTTTGCTGTAAATGTCTGATTGCTGCGCCTTTTGACGCTTCTGCGTTCATCACATCCAACCAAATCTTGGCGCTCACCACCACCTGATGCGTCGCATCAAAACGTTCGCTGAATGATGTGTGTAATTTTTCTTTTGAACCGTCAAAATGACAAATCGCCACTTTGATAAAAGCCTCATCAACATCCAGTAGATCAGGGACATATTGGCAGCGATGGTAATACTTGCTGATTTCTTCAATCGCCTCAGGATGCTTTGTTTCAACATAAGCCGATTCTTTACCACATAGCACAATGTGGGCACCGTCAATGGTACGAGCCAACTGAATAATGTCTTTAATATCCGCGCCATCTAAGCCACAACTGTAGAGCTCTTTTCCTTGATGCATGACCAGTGTGCCGTTTTCCGCAATAAACATCATGCGCTCGTTGATTGGGGAAAACGTCTCACGTAGACTGTAATACTGCCGACCAGAGGCAGCCGCAAAGATAATTCCTTTATCTTCTAACATTTGATAGATGTGGAAAAACTCTGGTGCCAATTTTCCTAATGGATCCAGTAGGGTGCCATCCATATCGGCAGCAATGAATTTGATTTCTGACAACGACATTTAATTACGACTCTAAACAGAAGAGAAAGGCCGTTATGTCACCAGAAAATATCGAGTTTGTACAGTATTGATGCGTGGTAGAACTCATAGAGAATGTTACTTAAAAAGCGGCAGCATCTGCTTAAACTCTGGACATTTCCCATCACGCATTAATTCAAAAAGCGCCATTTCCAACCCAGACAAACCGATGCCATTGGCTTCAAATTTTCTCAACGCTAAGGCTTTGTTTTGCGGGTCTCGGGATGAGACACAATCTGTCACCACCTCAACTTGGTAACCCATTTGTTTCAAATCAACTGCCGTTTGATAAACACAAATGTGCGCTTCAATTCCGCATAGTAACCACTGCTCGACTTTGCACGCCTGGATGGCATTGCTGATAGTTGCTGTACCGCATCCAGAAAAAGTCGACTTATGAAAAGGTTGATAACCTTGCAACGCATTGGCGATAGGCCCAACCGTAGCACCTAAATTTTCAGGAATTTGCTCCAGCCAAATGATGGGTAAACCCAACATTTTTGATCCTTCAATCAACTTAGTGATGTTGGTGATCATCTGTTCACTTTGATCCACCATCTGCGCCAATTTCCCTTGTACATCCACTACGATTAGCCCAGTGTTCTCTTTCTCTAGCATGCTGACCTCTATCCATCAAAACCGTCTGTTTGCTTTCACTATAGCTTGCTTTTCAGTTGCCTACATCACGACCAAAGGCCAATAAGAGCTGAACACAAATCAAACAAACAGACACGCGTTACTTTTCCTGATGCTTTTTCCGCAGTAACATACTTCGGCTAACGTGCTGTATGAGACAGACGTTTGGCTAAATTATTTTTTTATTCTCAGGGCGGGGCGAAATTCCCCACCGGCGGTATACCAAATGAGGTGAGCCCGCGAGCGCTCGATTCGTCGAGGTCAGCAGATCTGGTGAGACGCCAGAGCCGACGGTTATAGTCCGGATGAGAGAGAATGAAACTTCACCAGAGCTGTTTAGCGCTGGTGCATTTCGTTTTGGAAGAGACACTTCCAACCTCATGCTGCCCTGATTCTGGTGATTATTAGGAGTTAACCATGAATCAGTCATCTCTACTTGCCGAATTTGGCGATCCGATTACTCGCGTTGAAAACGCTTTGCTTGCGCTCAAAGAGGGACGCGGCGTACTACTGCTGGATGATGAAGATCGTGAAAACGAAGGCGACATTATCTATTCCGTTGAACACCTTACTAACGCACAAATGGCGCTGATGATTCGCGAATGCAGCGGCATTGTCTGTTTGTGTCTAACCGACGAGCACGCCAACAAGTTGGAGCTGCCACCTATGGTCGTTAACAACAACAGTGCTAACCAAACCGCGTTTACCATCTCGATTGAAGCAAAGCAAGGTGTCACCACAGGTGTTTCTGCGCAAGACCGTGTGACGACAATCAAAACAGCGGCCAACCCACATGCAAAACCGGACGATCTTGCTCGCCCCGGTCATGTTTTCCCGTTACGTGCTCGTCCAGGTGGTGTTTTGGCTCGTCGCGGACATACCGAAGGCACGGTTGATCTGATGCAAATGGCCGGATTGCAGCCTGCAGGCGTGTTATGCGAGGTCACCAACCCTGACGGAACCATGGCCAAAACACCTGAGATTGTTGCCTTTGGCAAACAACACAATATGCCAGTACTCACCATTGAAGACATGGTGATGTACCGCAATCAGTACGACCTCAAATTGGCGTAAGCGCAGTCAATCACTGAGCTGTTCACCATTGAGCGGTTCATCGTTGAGCAGCTCATCGGTAAACAGTAACAAGGCCAGCATTGCTGGCCTCAGATTGATGACGAACCCCGCTTTTTAAGTGGGGTTCTTTTTTGGAAGCGACCGTAGGTCGCGATCGTGATTTTTTTTGTTATATCGTGCGCAGAAGTTTCCATTCATTACACGGGTATACAGAAGCAAGTATCTGCCTTATTTCTGCCATATTTAAGCCCATTTTTCGTAGATAGTTCACCACCAACGCTATCTTCTTGATGTTTTGGGCTGCCGCTGCC
>NZ_NPKW01000909.1:0-667 GCF_002265885.1 Vibrio sp. 03_296 | reverse complement strand
TTATTGATTCAAAACAAGCTTAATATCAGACCATTAACAAGCTCAAATATATTTATATTTTTCTTAACAATAGGCGTTATGTATTCATTTTTTTTGGTTACACTTATAGGAGATTGATTTAGGAGCGATAAATGATGCAAGAGATAAAAGCCTTTAATGAAAAACGTGCGGAAATATATTGGTGGCTTTCCAGCTTATTTGCCAAAGAACTGACTCAGGAAGAACTCGATAAATATCAAAGCATGGAAATTAGAGCGTTTTTAACGGGATTGGCTGAAAACGATGCTCTGCGACCATCCGTTAACGCCTTTGTCGACGCACTCAATCGTCTTGTTGACCGTCAAGATGCGCAATTGGAATTAGCGGCAGATTTTTGTGACCTATTTTTGAAAACCGCTAAAACATGGCGTCGCTGCCATACGCATCAATTTACCTTACAAAAGATGGCCTACTCAATGGCGAGCCGGCACAAAAAATGGATGCTTGGCTAAAAAACATGAATGTGCAGGTCAATCAACAACTAAATGAACCGGCCGATCACTTAGCGATCATGCTCGACTTTCTTGGCAACCTCATCATTCGCTCAAATGAGTTTGAACAAGATCGCCACATGGAAGATGCTTTCATCGAGCAAAACACATTTATTCAAGAAATGTTGCTCTCTTGG
>NZ_NPKW01000908.1:0-1480 GCF_002265885.1 Vibrio sp. 03_296 | reverse complement strand
GGCTGTCGTCAATAGGCTTAGGCCAACTGTCTCTATCACCATCCCATTTCCCCTTGGCTAAGCTTTGATACATCGTGGTTAACAGCTCAATGTCTTTTCTTTTTTGGGGTTTTTGTTTCAAACATCGCTAGCTGTCCACCGTCGACGCCACTGGCGCTAGCGAGTTTTTCGGCACAGCAATAGCGTTGTCTAGACCTTTAGCTAAAACAAAAGAAAAGTTTAAGTCTGAAATTCTTCTGTACAAAGGCAGGTCTTTATTCAGCAATTGCTCTTGTAGAGTAACTGTTGCAGTTGAAATCACCACTTTACGGTTGTTAAGTACTGCCACTGGAATTGCGGCCATAAGGTAGGAAAGTGATTTCCCGATTCCCGTCCCTGCTTCTGCAACAAGAATGCGATTTTTTTGTGATAGGTAACCGCAAAGTGTTTTTGCCATCTCCGCAACGAGATAGTTTTGCGCTCGGCGAGGAATAAAGTTTTCAAGCAGGTTTTGCAGGTTTTGATAGCTGGTGCGAATAGAACTTTGAATTTTACTGGTTATCATACTGTGACCCATGTTCAGACCCACGGATTCTAGCACACATCTCTAAGCGAGGCGTATCTCACGAAATTGGATCCTTTTAATTTAAACCTAGATCTCCTTACACAAAAAAAACTGAACCTTCATAAGGTTAGATTTAATTCATCAAATAAAAATATAAACCGCCACTCTAGGGTGTTGTTAAGAGTTTTATTCTTAAATGGCTATTTTTTTGTTCCTTTTTAGGTGTTTTATTCCGAATATTTGCTTGTAACGATTTGTGTAATTTAGGCCTGTTTTGCTTAGAAGTTACTCGAAAAAAAAGCATGCAAACAATGCAAGTTATTGTTTTTGATGAAATTTATGTTTTTTTATATTTGTTTTTTAGGAAATTTGACAGTCAGAATAATCTTTTGCAATCTAACAATCGAAATTTACAGGTGCTGGTTAGCTTTCTCAGGATAGGTAAATCAGTAATCAAAAAACAAAGGAACCGGGCAAGGAACTCCCAAACTAAGAAAAGGCAGTGGATTATTATGAAAAAGACTCTAGTAGCTCTTTCTGTATTGATGGCAGCAACATCTGTACAGGCAATCGAACTATACAACAATGCAGGCGTTACGGTTGACCTGAAAGGTGACGTAGAAGTTCGTTACAAAAAAAGCACGGAAAAAGACGCTGAATTGAAGCAAGAGATCGATGATGCTGACTTTKGCTTTGACACTCGTTACGCTATCAACGACGACCTACAAATCGGTGCTTACCTAGAATTCTCTGGTGATAACAATGAACCGCGCTWACAGATTAAAACTAGCGGTTTGGTAATGTTTACATGGGTTTCTACTCTAAAGAGCTAGGTTCAATCAAGTTTGGTAAACTTGATACACAATGGATGACGCTGGCGTTGGTTCTGACTTCCTATTTGGCATTCGCTCTTTCGTCGACGATGCTGATTTTGGT
>NZ_NPKW01000907.1:0-857 GCF_002265885.1 Vibrio sp. 03_296 | reverse complement strand
AAGGTAAAGCGAACGACATGTAAGTAACCTGAAAGAAACGTAGATGTAAGCAAAGTACTGGATACAAAATTGCGTGAAATTGTTGCTTTCTTCAGCAAACATCAACGATGAATCGGCAGAGTTAGTCGAAGAAATGCCAGAGCAAGAAGAGTTTTAATTTCAGCCTCTATTTCATCAAGCCCTGCAATGCATGGGCTTTTTTCTTCTTTTCTCTTTTCTATTTCGGATTCACTTTCTTTACTTATCCCCCCTATTTAAGGAGTTCTGATGCATCATCGCTTTACGCCGCCAATGATGAGTTGCAAAGACACGGCGATTCAGCTGCTCAGTCGACGAGATCATGGTCAGTATGAGTAAACAAAACTCACTGTGAAAGGATACGCTAGCCAAGATATTGAAATGCGCTGCATTTTTGCTTGGAACATGGTTATCTCGATGATCTTCGTTATGCCAAAAGCCAAATCCGACAACACGTTGGAAAAGGGCATGGAGAAAGACGCATACGACAGGAGTTATCGCTTAAGCAAGTCGCCGATTCTGTGGTTGAAAATGCATTTACGGAAGAGCCACAAGATTGGTTTGAGCTAGCCAAATCCGTTGCAATGAAAAAGTTCAACGGAGTAAAGGCCAAAGAACAAAAAGAGTATGCAAAACAAGTTCGCTTTACTCCAATATCGTGGTKTTTCATTTGAACAGATACGTCTATGCGCTAAGCGATGAAGCATAATGTTTCCGTCCATTCCCTCCTAACTTTTCTCTCCTCACTTTCGTAAAGAATCATGATTTCTCGCTATTAAACGATTTTTTCATTTCACCGCTCTTTTCATAATCGAAACTAGTCGAAGCTTTAAGCATGA
>NZ_NPKW01000906.1:0-1112 GCF_002265885.1 Vibrio sp. 03_296 | reverse complement strand
AAAACGCAAGTTGCTATTTCTACAGGCGAAAATGAAATGTTCAATGAACTAAAAAGGCAAAATAGCCGAGATATTTCTGCTGAGAAAAAGAAATCGTTCAATTGCGTGACTGAAAAGCAACGCTTTAGAAAAATTAGTTCAAAACTTAAAAGATGACATCATCCGTCCTTTAAGCCAGTTCTGCCAGTCAGTTTTCTTGGGCTTGAAAGCTAAAGAATCAGGTCAATCACGGATGGTTGAGTCATTCTTGGATAACGCCATGAAAGATATGTTGAACCTGCCACCCAGCATGCAGGTAAAAGCAAAGCTGTTGTTGGAATCAGTAGAACTGCGCAAAAGGAATCTTGAGCGCAATAAGACCGACCAAAAGTCTGAAAGCGATACGTTTGAAAGGTAAGTTAGTTAAGTTACTTAACTTAACTAACTTACTAACTTTCATTAAAAAAACATAATAATGGTGAACAGCATGGCAAGGCCGAAAACTTACACTGATGAAGACCTCATCCAAGCCGCTAATGAGCTGATTAGCAGAGGAAAGAAGCCTAGCGGGTGGCGAATTAGAGAGTATTTACAAAGAGGAAAAAGCTCTTCGATTCAATGACTGATTTGGAAAGGCTCATTGCGTGACGGTAGGATTCCAGAAGCATCAAAATGACCACCCCATCAGCAACAACTCAAGTAAGAACCTCATATGAGCTACCAGCGGAAATTCAGGATCTTCTCGAAAGAAAGGAATACGATATCTCTACATCACTTCGAGATATTGTTATTGCTAYGAATGACAGTATTCATACCCATTTTGAGTCAATTACTTACACACGCATTAGAGAAGCAGAGGCAATCAGCCAACACGCGATCAAACAAAAAGAGCAGTCAGAGGGAGAAGCTTTGGATATTGAACAGACTCTCCAAAGGGCTACAGATGCAAATGATGAACTAGAGGAGAAAATTGAAGCTCTGCAATCTGAGCTAGTCGAATCACAAAACGAGAAATCTGAGTTATTAAAAAATATCAGTCAACTTACGAGTTCACTCAATCAAGCAAATGACAGGTTAGAAAACCAGCAAGATACCATTTATGGTCTCCAAGCCAATCTATCAAAAGTCGAGAA
>NZ_NPKW01000905.1:0-543 GCF_002265885.1 Vibrio sp. 03_296 | reverse complement strand
GCAAAACTTAGTTCCTGAGTTTGTTGGTGTTGCTGTTGAGCTTGCCTTAATTATCTTTGTTCTCGACATTATCGCTCTCAAACAAGAGAAAAAGCGTTCTCGTCAACTAGAAAAAAGAGCTAGAGAATATTTAAGGTTCATCGTTGTCAATTTGCTCAAAGATTCAAAAATATTCGAAAAAACACGGGTAGTACTACCTTCAATAGTGGAGTACGAGTCAAATCGACATGACTTCAAGTTTTTTGCAAGTGAAAGAGCGAGAAGTAATGACGTTATTGATGCGCTTGTTCGTGTCCTTGCAACCTCGGAAAGTGACATCCAAGCACATATCAAAAAACATGTATCGGTCGAGCTGGCAAGCTTTCATTCACTATTTCCGATAGTCGCAGAAATTAGTAGAAGATACATCATTTAAACATGGGGTCGTATCGTGTACTTTTTAACTAAAGTTGCAAAAGGGGACGATATTGAAAGTAACATGATTGCAGTTTTGCAAAAGATCAAAAAATTCGACGAAAAGACAGAAGAAGTTTTTGGCGACTT
>NZ_NPKW01000904.1:0-782 GCF_002265885.1 Vibrio sp. 03_296 | reverse complement strand
GAATGATCAAAGCATCACTTGATCATTCTTCCAAAGTACACAAAATGAACATTTCCATGTTTTACGCCATCGTCGAAAGCATGATCAAGCATGTCGACATCTATCTGGGTTGATGGACATTGGCCTCTTTTGCGCTCAAACGAGTTGATTCGTTCTTTTTATAGAATAGGACTGAGGCTTTTTTTGAACGTAATTTTGTACAAAAATATCGACGCTCGGAATGACTCACTAACTCACCATGTTGCTTGATTGAACAAATGGACCTCGTATTTACCTAGTGGCATAACGTTTTGATACGYACTGTTAAAATTCATCTTACATTGACCGTAGTTTAGTGACCAATGTCAATCGTTCCGAGTATTTTGACTTTACATTGTAAATATGTAGTCGCGTAATCATTTAATCTTTGCTCCTTTGTTTGCTACAGCTTGTCTAGATTTTAAATAAGAATTTTCTCAATTAGTCAGTCTTTGCTGTTTTTTACATCATTATGACGTGAAGAATTCATTTTTATGTGATTATTCTTCAAAATGACCGTTCACCTTTTTGTTGTCATAAGTTGAAAGTGCTGTACAATCGGGTGAAAGATATTTCTTAAAGGRATAGACAATGAAAAGAGAAAAAACGATCGAAAATCTCATGCAGTTGGCTGAATCAACCCAACAGGTGCAAGCCGACCGTATTGAGATAGTGCTAGAAGAGCGCAGTGATGATTATTTTCCGWCCGATGTCAAAAGCATTGAATGGAAACGCGTTCTGGATTAACCCGACGTAAGTTGGAC
>NZ_NPKW01000903.1:0-478 GCF_002265885.1 Vibrio sp. 03_296 | reverse complement strand
AATAGCCACASAGATATCCATCAGTTCGGGGGGAAGTCAGTATGCCGATTCTGGCAAACAAAATCGACAGGGCTTCGTCAGTTTTCAGCCACCCAATTTTTCAAGCGCTAGGTGGCTGAATGATTTAGCGACTGACAGAGCGCTCTTTACGGCGCAAAGACTAGATAAGCAGCTGGCCTTTGAGGGTCGTGACCGCAGTGCCGATCAGTTTCACGCGTTGATAGGGAAGCAAAGCCATTTCGATGCGACCACCACGAGCGGACGCTTGATAGCCCGCAAGATAATCCTTCTCGAGTTTACTGCCCCAGTAACCCGCGAGGGCACAGTGAGTTGAGCCGGTCACGGGATCCTCGTTGACACCAACCCACGGCGCAAAATAGCGAGAGATAAAATCGTAAATCGGTGAATCGGAACGCGCGGTTACAACCACGACCGCGTCCAGTCAAGGTTGCAAGAGCATCAAAATTGGGAGAGAGGG
>NZ_NPKW01000902.1:0-468 GCF_002265885.1 Vibrio sp. 03_296 | reverse complement strand
CCATATTTGGGCGATTGACCATGTCACCGAAGCCATTGAGATCTTTACCGGCAAATCGGCGGGCGAGCCCACCGATGATGGCAGCTACCCAATTGACACTATCTTTGGTATTGCTCAAGCAAAACTCAACGCGCTGAGAAAGTGATAACGAATAAAATCAATATCTTATGTTTTGGTTTTCTAGTAACAAAGACGGCTCCTAAGGGAGCCGTTTAATATTGAATTATTATCATTGATATGAGAGTTGTGAGTGTGACGTTGTTAGTGAATTCTGAAAATTCGTCTATCTCTTTTCAGGTTCACTGGGTTGTATTAACACTAGTCTGTGATTTTTTAAGTGCGCAAATATTCCACAATTTATTATTAAATTACTTAATATTTATGTGAGATTGATTCCACATTAATGGTGTTGAATGAAAAAATTGGCCCGATGGGCCAATTTCGTCTTCAATGGCATTTATCACCAAT
>NZ_NPKW01000901.1:0-690 GCF_002265885.1 Vibrio sp. 03_296 | reverse complement strand
TGGTGACAAAAGAGGATTCGCCAGAACACATCGAACTATTGAAAAAACGCGCGTTTAGATATTCAGATCAGCCATGACAAACGAACAGTTGCCACGCAAGCATCAATCTTTAGCAACGCTGATTACGCGCATCATTTTCTTGGTGCTCGGACTTATTACCATTGGTATCTTTATTCAGAGTTACTACTTCAGTAATAAAATCATCAAGCAGGAAGTGATGCTCACCAAACAGCAGACCTCAGCGTTGGTTAAGAGTCTGTTTAATAATCACCTCTCTATTTTGCAAATTCATCATGACAGCAATTCAAAAAATGAGGCGATACGACGTTTTTCCTCGATGGGGACGACGAGACGCTGGAGTRCTATTTCCTGAGCATGGATCAGGCCGATCCCACTCATACGCCAGAGTTTCGCTTTTTAACCACTGGAGAGGGGCTGCTGTGGGATGACGGCAATGCGCATTTTTACGGCGTTAATGAAGTGCTGTTGGAAAAAATTTCGCAAAGTGTCCTGTTTGGCAACAACTGGCATTTTATGTCATTGCATACCCTGATGGGGCTACGCAATATGTTGGTGAGACGCTCTCCTGTTATCGATACGACAACGGGTGAAGTGCTGGGTCAGTATTACATTTCAGTGGTATTGGACAATAACTTCCCATTGGTCGAAATGCTGGAGTCTGGCAGCAAC
>NZ_NPKW01000900.1:0-658 GCF_002265885.1 Vibrio sp. 03_296 | reverse complement strand
GCGTCTTGTCCAATTTTACCGCGACATGCTCATCACCAGAGCGTACGACAATAAAGCGGTGGCGCTACAAAGAACGGGGAAACTTGGCACCTACCCATCCCACCTTGGCTCTGAAGCATTTGGGGTTGGCATTGGTCACGCGCTCAAACCTTCTGACGTATTCATTCCTTACTATCGAGACATGCCCGCCATGTGGGTTCGTGGTATTGGCATGGAGAAAAACCTGCAATATTGGGGCGGAGATGAACGCGGCAGCGATTTTTGTCCCGAAGAAAGTCACTTACACTGCGCTGATTTACCCTTCTGTGTTCCCATTGCCACCCAATGCACGCACGCCGTTGGCGTTGCCTCCGCGCTCAAAATTCAAGGTAATCATGACGCCGGCTTTGGTACCGTGTGGCTGATGGGGCAACCTCCAAAGGCGATTTTTTGGAATCCATTAACTGCGCGGGCGTATGGCATTTACCTTTAGTGTTTGTCGTTAACAACAACCAGTGGGCGATCTCCGTTCCTCGTCAGTTGCAATGTGCGGCAGATTTGCTGTCAGAGAAAGCCAAAGGAGCTGGCATTCCCGGAATCACCGTGGATGGCAATGACGTAGTCGCTGTTTACGATGCCGTTAACAACGCTTTGGACAGAGCAAGGAAAGGCAAGGCGC
>NZ_NPKW01000090.1:0-23228 GCF_002265885.1 Vibrio sp. 03_296 | reverse complement strand
TTGAAGAGACGAACAGGGTCAACAGGTGGACGCCCATTATCTTTACAATAAAGATGAGCAACTTCATCACGAATGAATTCGAAGTCGATAGCATTATCGATTTTGCGCACTAAATGGTCTTTAGGAACTAACTGTTCCATCGTCACCATTTCCAGTTCGTATTGTTGCGGGGTGGGTTCTTGAAGCATATCGGAGTATCCATATTTCGATACCCCTATTAGATCAAAGGTCTAGCTCGAAAGCTAGACCTTTGTCAGCAGTCTGAAGCGGCTTCATGAAGCCGCTTTTTTTATCTCACTTTGATCGTATGACCACAATTTTGGCAAATATAAATCTCTTTGATGCCGATGATTTTTTGCCAGAAGGAGCGATGATGACGTTGTAAGTGAATACTGTGATTACACATGTAACTTCTCACTTTTGTTATGATTTTTGTGGCATAGATCATATATGCAATTCACTTATAATTCCATTAGTGGATGTGATTCTGATCTCATATTTATTGCTTAAAAGTGATGAGTTTATTTACCATTTACACAGTAAAAACAAGGTTTTATCTAAAAATTCACTAAGGTGTGCTCATTATTTTCCCTGTAAGTGAAATAAACGTTTGGCATTTTCTGTGGTTATTTTAGCCACTTCTTCATTGGAGAGTTGTCGTAGCTCGGCGATCCGCTCATTGACCAATCGGGTATAAGCAGGTTCATTCCGTTTGCCGCGATGTGGAACGGGGGCCAAATAAGGACAATCCGTCTCGAGAATGACATAGTTGAGATCTAGGCTTGGAATGACACTGTCCATGCCACCATTCTTAAATGTCGTCACCCCTCCCAGTCCTAGATGAAAACCAAGATCGTTGATGGCGTTGGCTTCTTCAATTGAACCACCAAAGCAGTGAAATACCCCACTCAATGTACCGTCTTGCTCGGCTTTTAGGAGTTTGAGAGTTTCTTGAATGGAATCTCGCGTATGAATGACAACGGGCAGTTTCAGCTCTTTTGCCCAATTAAGCTGAGTGACAAAGGCCCACTCTTGCTCCTTTTGATACGTTTTATCCCAATACAAGTCGATGCCAATCTCACCGACAGCGATGAACGAATGTTTCGCAAACCAAGCGTGGATCGTCTCGAGCGCCTGCTTCACATTATTATCCACATAGCATGGATGCAGGCCCATCATTGAATGGCAGATGTCTGGGTACGCAGCTTCGGTGCGCAGCATTGGTTCAATGGAGTCGAGGTCGATATTTGGCAACAAGATTTTTTCAATGCCCTGCTCAAGCGCGCGTTGCACAACCTGGTCGCGGTCTTGGTCAAATTCTTTGGCGTAAATATGGGCATGAGTGTCAATCATTAGGTTATCTCAGCGTTCAAAAGGTGTGCAGAGTATACGCCAGTGTGAGCATTTGGTCATTTTTGCGATTTTTCTTTATTGTTGCTGGCGCGCAGCCTTCGTAGTGATATGATTTTGCCAATTCTGTACACCAGACAAGGAGACGAGAGTGTCTGTATCTATTCAAGGCCCATTCCCTGCGCGCCGTATGCGCCGTATACGCAAGCATGAGTTCAGTCGTCGTTTGATGGCGGAGAATCAGCTATCGGTTAGTGACTTGATCTACCCGATGTTTATCTTAATGGGTAAAGATCGTCGTGAGAGTGTTGAATCTATGCCTGGCGTAGAACGCCTTTCCATTGACTTGATGCTTGAAGAAGCACAGTACCTTGCTCAGCTTGGTGTGCCAGCGATTGCTCTTTTTCCTGTGGTGAACCAAGACGCGAAAAGCCTTTGTGCCGCGGAAGCTTATAACCCCGAAGGCTTGGTTCAGCGAGCTGTGCGTGCATTAAAAGAGCACGTGCCAGCAATGGGCGTCATTACGGACGTCGCACTTGATCCTTTTACCACCCATGGCCAAGACGGCATCATCGATGATGAAGGCTATGTGATGAACGATGAGACAACGGAAGTTCTGATCAAACAAGCGTTGTCGCATGCGGAAGCGGGTGCGGATGTGGTGGCTCCCTCAGATATGATGGATGGTCGAATTGGTCGTATCCGTGAAGCACTAGAGGAAGCGGGTTACATTCACACTCAAATCATGGCTTACTCTGCCAAATATGCTTCCAACTACTACGGGCCATTTCGTGATGCAGTGGGCTCTGCATCCAACCTAAAAGGTGGAAACAAAAAGAACTACCAAATGGATCCAGCCAACAGTGATGAAGCCTTGCACGAAGTTGCATTAGACATCAATGAAGGTGCCGATATGGTGATGGTTAAGCCGGGCATGCCATATCTTGATGTTGTGCGTCGTGTTAAAACTGAGCTTCAAGTGCCGACATTTGCCTATCAAGTGTCGGGCGAATATGCGATGCACAAAGCCGCGATTCAAAATGGTTGGTTGAAAGAACGTGAAACGGTGCTTGAATCGTTGCTTTGCTTTAAACGAGCGGGTGCAGATGGTATTTTGACCTACTTTGCCAAAGATGTCGCACAATGGTTAGCGGAAGACAATGCGCAAGCGGCGCAATTCTTGAAAACTGAATAGAGGTAACCCTTCCTCCAAGGTTATGAGGCTGGCTTGTGCCAGCCTTTTATGTTTTGCCAGCAAGATAACGCTCAAACAAGCGTTTGGTTTGATGAGTACGCGCTCACTAAGAGGGAGTCTTTGCTTATATCTATTTGAAAATAAAGTTAAAATTTTATATTCCAAATTTAATGGCTCATAAAGTTTGAGTGCCAAGGTAAATAAATGAGATTTTTTCTCATTTGAATGTTGACATGCAAATGAGAATTGTTATTATTAAGGCGTCTTAGGGAATGAGGAAAAGTTCACAAGGATGTTGATTTACCCCATACAACGGTGTTGAAAAGGTGATGATACAAATTGCTCTGAACTTGCACGAATTCTTTTTGACACGACATTGCTCACATTGCTTCCAGTGTAATTTATAGCTTTATGGTTAAGCTGCCGTATTCAACGAATTAGCTTCACCGCAATTTTGCTAGGCGACATCAAACGATGTCGCTTTTTTTATTGGTTTTTTTCTGTACAGAAAGACTTATTTTTTCTCAGTGATTATCTTTGTCCACAATGGAAGATCGCTAAATGATCGTTTCGTCTTGCTTCGATCTTGATATTTTGTCTTGTTTTTCAATGGAATATTTGTATTTTTATGTTGATTTTAATGACTTGAATATCCGGTGGATAATTAATATAAACAGACTTATCCACAGCGGGAGAGGGAGATGTGAGCGAATTGAGACATCTTAGCTAACGGATTTTATGCGAGAGCGTGGATTCACTGGATTAGACGTGGCATCCTTAGCAGATCATTTTATTCTCTGCTGGATAACGACAACTATGGCCACTATTCCTGAAAATCCATTAATTCTTATTGATGGCTCTTCTTACCTCTATCGAGCGTTTCATGCCTATCCTGGCACCATGAGTAATGGTGATATCCCAACCAATGCGGTCTACGGTGTAGTGAACATGCTGCGCAGCATGATGCGTCAGTTTGCTTCTGATCGTATTGCGGTGGTATTCGACGCCAAAGGCAAAACCTTCCGTGACGATATGTATCCGGAATATAAGGCCAACCGACCACCGATGCCGGACGATCTGCGTTGCCAAATAGAACCTCTTCACCAAGTTATTAAAGCGATGGGCCTTCCTCTTATTGTGATTGAAGGGGTAGAAGCGGACGATGTGATTGGTACGCTGGCCTATCAAGCCTCCCAACAAGGGATGCCAGTGCTGATCAGTACCGGTGATAAAGATATGGCTCAGTTGGTGGACGACAACATTACCCTGATCAACACCATGACCAATGTCGTGATGGACAGAGAAGGGGTCATTGAGAAATTCGGTATTCCACCTGAATTGATCATCGATTATCTCGCGTTAATGGGTGACAAGGTCGATAACATTCCTGGTGTGCCTGGAGTGGGTGATAAAACTGCTACAGCATTGCTTCAAGGTATTGGTGGCTTGAGTAAATTGTATGACCACCTTGATGACATCGCCGCGCTCGGTTTCCGCGGCTCAAAAACCATGGCGCAGAAGCTGGTGGACAACAAAGACAATGCGTCGCTGTCTTATCAGTTAGCGACGATCAAGCTTGATGTTGCATTGCAAGAAACACCAGAATCCCTTTTAAAAACAGAGCCAAATAAAGATGAGCTGATCAAGCTCTATGGCCAACTGGCCTTTAAATCTTGGCTCAATGAGCTACTCGAAGGTGGCAGTGGTGTCGTTGAAGCGGATGAAAAAGCACAAACATCGGCACGCAGTGGCGCTTCTCCTGTTGAAAGTGAAATCAACAATGCGGCGGCGAATATTGACCGTAGCCAATATCAAACCATCTTCGATCAAGCGACATTCGACATTTGGTTGGACAAGCTGAAAGCGTCAGAGCTGTTTGCCTTCGATACCGAAACGGACAGCCTTGATTACATGGTCGCTAACTTAGTGGGCCTGTCATTTGCTGTGGCAGAAGGTGAAGCTGCTTATGTGCCTGTCGCACACGATTATCTGGATGCTCCGGAGCAACTCGATCGCGATTGGGTGCTGGCTCAGCTTAAGCCATTGCTGGAAGATGATACCAAGGCAAAAGTTGGCCAAAACTTGAAGTACGATGCCTCAGTGCTGGCTCGCTATGGTATTGAGATGAAGGGCATCAAGCACGACACCATGCTGGCTTCTTATGTGTACAACAGCGTGGGCGGCAAGCACGACATGGATAGCTTGGCTCTACGCTTCCTACAGCACAGCTGTATTTCGTTTGAGCAATTGGCTGGCAAAGGCAAGAATCAGCTGACTTTCAATCAAATTGATCTAAATGAGGCCGCGGTTTATGCCGCCGAAGACGCGGATGTCACCTTGCGCTTGCACAACCGCTTGTTTGCCAATATTGAGCAAGATGAGAAACTCAAAGCCATCTACCAAGAGATTGAAATGCCATTAGTGCCGGTGTTATCGCGTATGGAACGGACTGGCGTGTTGATTGATGACATGAAACTGTCTGCGCAATCTCAAGAGATCGCCGTGCGCTTGGGAGAGTTAGAGCAAAAAGCGTATGAAATTGCAGGCCAGCCATTCAATATGAATTCGCCAAAGCAGCTGCAAACCATCTTGTTTGAGCAAATGGGCTTACCTGTTATCAAAAAAACGCCTTCCGGTACCCCTTCCACAGCAGAAGAAGTGTTGCAAGAACTTGCGTTGGACTACCCACTACCGAGCGTCATTATGGAATACCGTGGCTTAGCGAAGTTGAAATCCACTTACACCGATAAGTTGCCGAAAATGATTAACCCACACACAGGGCGCGTGCATACGTCTTACCATCAAGCCGTGACGGCCACTGGTCGTTTATCGTCAACCGATCCAAACTTGCAAAATATTCCAATTCGTAATGAAGAAGGACGCCGTATTCGCCAAGCGTTTGTTGCGCCACATGGCTATAAAATTCTTGCGGTCGACTATTCACAGATTGAATTGCGTATTATGGCGCACTTGTCTGGTGACCAAGCACTGCTTGACGCCTTCCAACAAGGTAAAGATATCCACGCGGCAACCGCAGCAGAAATCATGGGCGTGTCGATTGAACAAGTCTCCAGTGAGCAGCGTCGTCGAGCCAAAGCCGTCAACTTTGGTCTTATCTATGGCATGAGTGCGTTTGGTTTAGCGAAACAGCTTGGAATTCCGCGTGGTGAAGCACAAGCTTATATGGATAAATATTTCGAGCGCTACCCTGGTGTCATGCAGTACATGGAAGACACACGTTCAAATGCCTCTCAACATGGTTATGTTGAAACCATTTTTGGTCGTCGTTTGCATCTACCGGAAATTACCTCTCGCAATGTGATGCGTCGTAAAGCAGCAGAACGTGCGGCGATCAACGCTCCAATGCAGGGAACAGCAGCAGACATCATCAAGAAAGCGATGTTGTTGGTGGATCAGTGGATTCAAGAGGAAGGCAATGGTCGAGTCAAATTGCTGATGCAAGTACACGATGAACTGGTGTTTGAAGTGGAAGAGTCCTGTTTGACCGAAATTGAAAGTAAAGTACAACAATTGATGGAATCTGCAGCACAGCTAAATGTTCCATTGGTGGCGGAAGCTGGCCATGGTGACAACTGGGATCAAGCACATTAAGCATTTTTTGTACAAAATGAATGAATATCATGAGCCAGAGCACAAACTCTGGCTTTTTTTTATCATCAAAAAAGTTTGCAGAAATATTGTTGAGTTGTAGTTAAATAAAAAATTCATGAAAAAAAACTACAGAAAAAGTTTGCAATTCTGACCAATTGTTGTACATTAGTACGCGTAGGGTACAGAGGTAAGATGTTCTATCTTTCAGACCTTTTGTTTCACGTTATTGGATTAGGCTGATTCAGCCGCCCCAGTCAGGTTATTTGACTGGGGCGTTTTTTATTGGGCTAAATAAAATTTCAATTAAATCATATCCATATCGCATCTCCATTCTTAACGCCTCTTGTTTGTTTCTTTTTATACGGTTTCAGATTGAAAAACGAACGCAATAGAGCGTTATATCAATATGTAAATTTACACCACTCACACTCTGATTATTTCTCTTGGAAAACTAAGTGCATATATAAATAGGGTGTTTTTGATATATTTTTTATTTTTATCAGTTGGTTAGATGTGTTTCTTAGGGTGAGAACTGAGAGAGTGTGCCATTTTGAACAATGACTGAGCTATTGAAATAGAAACAAACATCGGTAATGCTTCAAAGCATAACAATAACTACCGATTTTTCTCTCCCGTTTCCCTGCCAGGATGGCGGGGATTTTTGTATCTAAAAGAGAGAAATTTGCGCTGAGCAATGACTGAAAGGCGTATGCAGTGATGACCAATCAGCAAAGGAAGAAGAGACACAAAGAACTGCTTATAAAAAACCCTGCTTATAAACAGCAGGGCTTTGAGAGCGAAGCGATGGTTATCCGTTTTACTCGGCTGAGTTTGACCCTTCTTCGTCTTCCTGCAGGTGAGCAAGCGCAGGTGCAAACCAGGTATCCAGTTTGGCTCTAAGCTGATCCACCCCAAGCCCTTTGAGGGAAGAATAGACATCCACTTGTACGTCACCACCGAAGGTTTCCGCCAACTTGCGCACTTTGAGCAATTCCGCTTTACGCGCACCGCTCTTCAGTTTGTCTGCTTTTGTTAGCAGTACTTGAACAGGGATACGACTTTCAATTGCCCAAAAGATCATCTGTTGGTCGAGATCTTTCATTGGATGACGAATGTCCATCAGTACCACTAAGCCCTTCAAGCATTCGCGTTTTTGCAAATACTCACCAAGTGATTTTTGCCACTTATTTTTCATTTCAAGCGGCACTTGTGCAAAGCCGTACCCAGGTAGGTCGACAATGTGGCAACCTTCCGTGACTTTAAACAAGTTAATCAACTGAGTGCGACCTGGGGTTTTCGAGGTCTTAGCTAAGTTTTTCTGATTGGTTAAGCGATTCAGTGCACTGGACTTACCAGCATTTGAGCGTCCTGCAAACGCAATTTCGATCCCTTCATCAGCGGGTAAATGGCGAATATCGGGTGCACTAGTGATGAAATGCGTGTTTTGGTAATGAATTTTTACGCTCACTGTTAACTCCATCTCGACTTTGTGTAGTCGATTGATTACTTTTTTGTGAAATTGTGTAAAATAACCGTGCTCGGCATAAGGTCGCCTATTGTACCATGAGTGTACTCGGTATGTTCACATCCGTGGTACTGGAAGCTTGATAATTATAATGGAATGTCATGAAGAAATTAGCGCTAATTTTGAGTCTTATAGCCAGCTGCTCAGTATGGGCCCAAGGTAATATTGAAGCTGGTAAAGCAAAATCCCAAACGTGTGTTGCGTGTCACGGTGCTGACGGCAACAGTGCAATCACTACTTACCCAAAACTGGCAGGTCAACACGCCAAATACCTTGAGAAGCAGTTGAAAGATCTCAAATTAGGTATGGAAAGTGCTGGTAAGCAAGGTCGCTACGATCCGGTTATGAGTGGCATGGCGATGCCATTAAGTGAACAGGACATGGCGGATCTCGCGGCTTATTATGCCTCACTGCCAATTTCTCACAACACCACACCAGAAAATGTGGTGGAGCAAGGTAAAGTGCTTTATACCGCAGGCGACGCCAACCGTGGTATTGCAGCATGTATTGCTTGTCATGGCCCTCGTGGTAACGGTACTGAGCTTTCAGGTTTCCCTAAAATTTCAGGTCAGCATGCTGACTACATCAAAGCTCAACTTGTTAAATTCCGCGACGCGTCACGTGGCAATGATATGAATGCAATGATGCGTGACATCGCAAAGAAACTGACCGACGAAGACATTGAGATTCTGTCTAAATACGTTGGTGGTCTTCACTAATTAGCCTGAACCGCTCGAGCAAAGGTTGTATGAAAACGCCCTGGTACTGCTGTACTAGGGCGTTTTCTTTTTTGAGAACCAGGCACCCACATGGCTTAGCTAGAAAAGAAGAGAAAAGACAAATCGCCTTAGTCTTTGTAAGACATTTGCCATTTCTTTTCCCGCCTTTGTCTAAGCGCTTTGCTTAATGCATTGATAAATAGAAAAAAATAAAAATTGAGTCAAAAACGTCGACGAAATCGTTTTCACTCGCTTGTTTCATTTTGATGACAAGGTAAATTAGGCATCACCAGCAGGGAGTTGGTGAAGGATTCAGACCAAGATGGTCTCCAAGGATGCAAGCAACGGATCGCTTGGTAGTCGGAGAAAAGGACGTTAGACCTGTAGGATACTGGTCAGATAAGGATGGTCATCTCGTCTAAAGGTTAAGACAGGGTAAAGGATCAGGCTTAGGGAGTAAGCCGTGATACAGGAAGTCGATGGAAAGCCAAAAATCATCAGGAAGATGACGAACAACACCTTTTGGCATGGAAAGCACGAAAAACAAATGGATTATTGGTGCACTGAATGAGTGCAACACAGTTTTGGCCACTCAGTGGCCGTTCGGAAAGCGACAGCATGGCTGTCGCTTTTTTTATTTTGGCCGTTTTTTTACGAAATTGGTGATTATTTACCCGTTGGCTCTCCAATCTGGGTCGACTTTCTGGTATGTTTCGCATCCCTATTTGAGGAAGTCCGAATGCATACTTGTCCTTTATGTCAGCATGATCAGATTCTGCACTATTTTACTGACAAGCGTCGTGAGTATCTGCAATGTGCGCGGTGTGAGTTAGTGTTTGTTCATCCCGAGCAACGCTTGGATGCAAAAACTGAAAAATCTCACTATGATCTGCATGAGAACAATCCATTGGACCTCGGTTATCGCCGCTTTTTATCGCGTATTACCGATCCTCTTTTAGAACGAATCGCACCCCAATCAAATGGACTGGATTTTGGTTGTGG
The DNA here is from genome assembly GCF_002265885.1 of Vibrio sp. 03_296. NCBI lineage: Bacteria > Pseudomonadati > Pseudomonadota > Gammaproteobacteria > Vibrionales > Vibrionaceae > Vibrio > Vibrio sp. 03_296. The sequence continues at coordinate 13,825 of NZ_NPKW01000090.1, read as the reverse complement.
ACCCGGGCCAACGCTCTCACTGATGCTAGAAGAGCATGGTCACGTTATGTCGTTGTACGATCTCTATTATCATCCAGACCGTTCAGTGCTGGGAAGAGAGTATGACTTCATGACGGCTACTGAGGTGATCGAGCACCTCTATGAACCCAATGTGGTGTGGCAACAATGGTTGAATTTAGTTAAACCCAGAGGCTGGATCGGTTTAATGACCAAAATGGTGATTGATCGAGAAGCGTTTGCGAACTGGCACTATAAAAATGACCCCACTCATGTGATCTTTTTTAGCCAAGCAACGTTTCAGTATCTGGCAGAGCGAGATAAGCTCGAACTTGAATTTATTGGCAAAGATGTAATTTTACTGAGGAAGACCCAGTAATGAGTCGTAAGAAAAAATCGAGAAAGCCGGGTGCCGCTGGCGCCCCGGAGTTTATGGTTACCCGTAATCGTTCAGAATCAGATGTTGCTGGTCGTTTACGCAAGAAAGATAAAAAACGTAAAGGCCTAAAAGCGGGCGGTCGCAATTCGGAAGAAGGTGCGCAGCAAAAACACGGTTCTTCGCAGGTTCGTGATCCGCGTCTAGGCAGCAAAAAGAAAATTCCATTGATTGTTGAGCCAGCGAAAAAGCTGACGAAACAAGAGCGTCGTTTGTCTGCAGAGCAAGAGCTTGAGATGCTCGAAAATGATGCGAAACTGAACGTGTTGCTTGACCGTATCGAATCAGGTGAAAACCTAGGTCGTGGTCTACAGCAATACGTGGATGAAAAACTGGATCGCATCGAACAGTTGATGAGCCAGCTTGGTCTGCTCGAACCAGAAGCGGAAGAAGAGTTTGAAGAAGAAGCGCCTGTGCGCAAATCACGCTCTGATGATGATCTGCTGGCGGATTTTGAAGACTTTGATATGGATGATTACAAAGGATAAGCGAACGGATGAGTGTAACCCTACTGGCCATTCTTGGTGGCGCAATCATTCTTGGTTTAGCGTCGTATGCTGGTTACCTTCTACTCCAGCTTAAAAAGCAAAAGGAGTTGCAGCTCCAGCATCAAAAATTGGCGATAGAGAAGCGCAACGCCAATATCTTTGATAGCGTAAATACCCTATGCCTTGCGGGCATTCAGGGTCAGTGTGACTTATCCGAAATTGCGATTCGGGTTTATTGCATCATGGACTACGTTCAAGGTGAGGAACGCGTCGACTTCGATGCCACTTATCCCGCCATTGCAGAGCTTTACCACATCGTAAAAGATATGGCGCGTGGTGAAGAGAGACAAAAGCTGGAGAAACAGCAACGCATGAAGCAAAACCTTGAGCGCCATAAAGCGGAAGGTCGCCTCAGCGAAGCGGTGATTGAAGAGTTAAAAACTCTGCAACAGAAAGTGAAGCCGCTGAATAATCAAATTCATATTCAGATGATCTAATCCATAGCCCTGCTTTTGAGTAGGGCTATCGTGATCAGGCTAGCACTTCTAAAAATTGGCGATAAAAAAGCCATATCACAGCGCCATGAGCGTCTCATTGATGTGGCAAAATAGCGCCCCACAGCATTTTATGGAAGTACCACCATGTCGAATCAGAACCTTGAATCGAACCAACAAATTGTTTGGGACCAAGCGGTATTAGACAAATATAACTATTCAGGTCCGCGTTATACGTCTTACCCAACGGCGCTTGAGTTTCATGAAGCATTTACCATTTCTGACTACGATATGGCTTGCACGCAATACCCAGAGCGACCGCTGTCCCTGTACATTCACATCCCGTTTTGCCATAAGCTGTGCTACTACTGTGGCTGTAATAAGGTGATAACACGTCATTCGCACAAAGCGGATGAGTATTTGGATGTGTTGGAGCATGAGATTCGCCAACGTGCGTCTTTACTGCAAGGTCGTCGCGTAACGCAATTGCATTTTGGTGGTGGTACACCAACATTTCTCAGTGCCAAGCAAATTACCCGCTTGATGACACTGCTGCGTGAAGAGTTCACCTTCACAGCGGAAGCCGAAATCAGTATTGAAGTTGACCCACGAGAAATTGCGTTGGAAATGCTGGACCATCTACGTGCAGAAGGCTTTAACCGCCTGAGTATCGGCGTGCAAGACTTCAACAAAGAAGTGCAAAAGCTGGTCAATCGCGAGCAAGATGAAGCGTTTATTTTCGCGATGGTTGAGCGCGCGAAGCAGCTCGGCTTCCGTTCGACCAACCTCGACTTGATTTACGGTTTGCCTAAGCAAGATCGAGATTCTTTTGCCAAAACGCTGGAACAAGTCCTCACCATGCAGCCTGGCCGATTGTCGGTGTTTAACTACGCTCACATGCCTCAGCTTTTTGCTGCGCAGCGCAAAATCAAAGATGAAGATTTGCCGAAAGCGGAAGAAAAAATGGCGATTCTGCAAAACACCATCGCGACGTTGACCGATGCGGGTTATCAATTCATCGGCATGGACCACTTTGCGTTGCCCGACGATGAACTGGCGGTGGCTCAGCGCAATGGCGTGCTGCATCGCAACTTCCAAGGCTACACAACGCAAGGGGAGTGTGACTTGGTTGGCTTTGGTGTATCGGCCATTTCCATGATTGGCGATGCCTATGCGCAAAACCAAAAAGAGCTGAAAAAGTACTATGCACAAGTGAATGATTTACGTCATGCGCTGTGGAAGGGTGTTGCGCTGGATGGTGACGATTTATTGCGTCGAGAAGTCATCAAACAGCTGATTTGTAACTTCAAACTCGACAAAGTGGCGATTGAGAAGCAGTTCGCTGTGACGTTTAATCAGTACTTTAAAGAAGACTTACAATTGCTACAGACCTTTATTGACGATGCGCTGGTGGACGTTGACGAACAAGCGATCCGCGTGACACTTCGTGGCCGTTTGCTTATTCGCAATATCTGTATGTGCTTTGATAAGTACTTGCGAGCCAAGGCGCGTCAGCAGCAGTTTTCTCGCGTGATCTAAACACAGCATCGATGCCTCTTTAAATAAAAATGCCAGCGAAAACGCTGGCATTTTTAATGTATCTCAACGGTTTGTGCTTATAGCGATGGCCACTCATCAAATGGCACTGGGCGGCTATAGAGATAACCTTGCGCTAGGGTGCATCCTAATTCCATCAGCAGTTCGGCTTGCAAGCTGGTTTCAACCCCTTCAGCCACAACATTAACATTGAACCCTTTTGTAATGTTCACCACCGCGGCGACCACGGAATTGTTCATTTCTTGGCGATTTAATTTTTCGACAAACGTTCGGTCTATCTTCAGGCAATCAAACGGCAGCGAATGCAGATAGGCGAGAGAGGAATAGCCGGTACCAAAATCGTCAATGGCAATGCCGATGCCCAAAGCACGGAGCTTGTGCATGTTGTCCAATGTGCCATGCGCGCTTTCAACCAAGCGCGATTCGGTGATTTCTAACGTAAGGTTAGTGGCGGCTAACCCCGTTTCCTGCAAAATTTGTGAAACCTCAGCGACAAAGTCATCGCGAAGCAGTTGATTGACGGAAATGTTCACATGCAGTTGAAAGCGAGCATCCCAGCGCTGAGCGGCGATCGCTTTGGCGCAATCATGGCAGGCTTGGCGTAAAATCTGACTGCCAATTTTTGAATCAGGCCACTGTCTTCAGCGATAGGGATAAAATCTAGGGGGGAGATAATCCCTTGTTTGCTAAGCCAGCGTGCCAGTGCTTCAGCACCGATCACTTTGCCGCTCTTAAGCTCAATAATGGGTTGGTAATAGGGGATAAATTCTTGGCTGTCGATACCATCTTGGATTTTTGCCAGCATTTGAGTGCGAAATTTCGAAGCGTCGGCCATTTCCGGACGATAGTAACTGACACCCGAGACATCTTGTTTGGCATTGCTCAGCGCGATGCTGCCATTCCGTAGCCAGCGTGTCATGTTGCTGTCACTGTCGGTGATCACGACACCAATCGACACCTTTATCACCACACTTTCATCATTCATATAAAACGGGGCGATGAAGAGTTGCTGAAGGCGATTCACCGTCAACGTTACTTCTTCGCTTTGATTGATATGGGGAGCGTATATCGCAAATTCGTCTCCTCCTGTGCGAGCGAGCAAAAACTGATCGTCAAACAAGGTTTGGATTCGTTCGGAGACTTTGATCAGCAGTTGGTCACCGTTGTGATGCCCCAAGCTGTCGTTGATATCACGAAAGCGATTGACCCCAAGCATAAATAAACTGCCAGACTCAGTAAGTTTGCGCTTACTTACATCAATCAATCCTTCTCGGCTGTACAGCTTGGTCAGAGAATCAAACACCAGTTGATTATGCAGGGCTTTAAAGGACGCTTTTAGGTTATTGGTCATTTCGTTAAAGGCGTTGACCAGTAAGCTGGTTTCACGAATGCGGCCAGGTTTTGGCATCGAGCTATCCCAATTGCCGTTGGCCAAATTTCTTGCTGCCGTGGCGGTGGCCGTAATAGGACGAGTGATACGGCTGAAAATGACTAAGCAGAAAGACATCCCAATCGCACTCACCAGTATGCCGATCAGCCAGCTTTGCTGTTGCGATTTCGGCAATACGCCAAGAAGCTCGGTTTCAGAGATGGAAATGCCAATAAACCACGTGAGGCCATATTGGTCGGTGTATGGCGACAAGAGGCTGAAATAACGTTCGTTTTTGGTTTCGAACTCAAATTGTTGTGCATCTTCGTGTTGCAACATGCGTTCTGCTTTCGCTCGTTCTGCGTGCTGCTTAATGATGGGGTCGGCACTTTCGGTGGCTAACAGTCGGTCGCCTTTTTTCGACCACTCAGTACCCCATGACACCACGCTGCCTTGAGCGGAGTGTGCGACGAGGCGCTGGTCGTTATCCATGATGTAGACAGTCGCCTTGGTTTTCTCTTGCAAGCGATTTAAAAACGCGTTGAAGGTATTGATGCGAATGTCGGTGACCATCACGCCGACAAACTGTTGCTTGTCGTAAACCGGCGAGAGGGCGGAAAGGGTGATTTCTTGGCGCTCGTCAGCATTGGCATAGATGGATGACCACATCACCTGGCGCTTTTCAGCAACGGGGGCGTACCAAGGTCGCACGCGCGGATCGTAGTTGGGGATCACCGAGACAATCTCTTTGCTGATTTTATCGCCGCGATAAATGACCAATTTGCTGTCGGTGCGGTCATCTTGAATCATTAATGTGTGCGTGCCATTGCTCTCTTTGCGAAAGCCGATGTAATCCGCCGCTTCCGAGCCAAAACCGATCACATCCAGTTGTGGGATATCGGCGTACAGGGTTTGAAAAGCATTCAAGAAATAGTCTTGCAACTGTGAGGTATCATCAGCTTTGTAGAGGTGATTGAAGCTGATGGTGTGTGCCATCGCCAAACCGGCATCAAACGGTGCGCCTAAATACTCAGTGAGATGAGTTTGTACATTCTCCGTTAACGCAGAGAGTTGCTTGTTACTGAGATCAACCACGGCACGTTCATAGCTGTGTCGTTGAACGAGGATGACTAAAGTGATCGATAAGAGAAAAATCACCACAAAAGGGGTGATGACGGCTGCTTTGAGAGAAATTTTGCTGCTGTCGTTGAGTTCGTACATAGAAAAAGCGTCTCTCCTTGAGTGCTTGGGTTTTGCACCGGTGTTCGAACGTGTCGAAACAAAGGCGCAAAACCGAATAAGCCAAATGGGCAGACGCGACGGTACGGTATCGGGCGAGTGTGGTTAGTACAGCTCTTTTAGTTTTCTCGTCAACGTGTTGCGTCCCCAGCCTAAAACTTTGGCGGCATCCTGCTTGTGTCCATTGGTGTGCTTTAGTGCTGCTTCTAATAGTATACGTTCGAATTGAGGAAGTGCATAAGCCAGCAGTTCTTTTTCTCCAGATTCCAAAGCGTGCTCAGCCCAGTTCGACAACGTTTCTTGCCAAGTACCAGAAGCGTTGTTGTCATCCACCACGCGTTTTTCATTGACCAACTCGCTCGGCAAATCACTTGGCAACACTTCGCTGCCACTGGCCATGACGGTAAGCCAGCGACAAATGTTTTCCAACTGACGTACGTTGCCTGGCCAGTTCAAACGGTTAAGTATTTCTACCGTGCTACCATGCAGCGTTTTGGCTTCTACACCGAGCTCTTCTGCGGCTCGCAGCAAGAAGTGTTGGGTCAGTTTTTCGATGTCTTGCTTGCGCTCGCGAAGGGCTGGGATCTGCACGCGAATGACGTTGAGGCGGTGAAAAAGGTCTTCACGAAATTTGCCTTGTTGCACCAAACGTTCGAGATTTTGGTGGGTCGCCGCGACAATACGTACATCCACTTTAATTGGTGAGTGGCCACCGACACGATAGAACTGACCGTCTGCGAGCACGCGCAGGAGGCGGGTTTGAATATCAAGCGGCATGTCGCCGATCTCATCGAGAAACAGCGTGCCCCCGTTGGCCTGTTCAAATCGACCTTGGCGCACCGAGTTGGCACCCGTAAACGCGCCTTTTTCGTGGCCAAACAGTTCGGACTCAATCAAATCCTTTGGGATGGCTGCCATGTTCAACGCAATAAAGGGTTTGCTTGAGCGAGGGCTGTGGCGGTGCAAAGCATGGGCGACGAGCTCTTTACCAGTGCCTGACTCACCATTAATCAGCACTGAAATGGAAGAGCGAGACAGGCGACCAATGGCGCGGAAAACCTCTTGCATCGCCGGTGCTTCACCGATGATTTCTGGGGTATGCGCGGTGTGGGTCTGCGCTGAAGCCATTTGTTCACGTTTTTGCTCTTGGCCATGCGCGATGGCGCGCTCAACCAGCGTCAGCGTCTCATCGATATCAAAGGGTTTGGGCAGGTACTCAAACGCCCCTTTTTGGTAAGCGTTAACCGCTGCATCCAGATCCGAATGTGCGGTCATGATGATGACGGGCAAATTCGGGCACTTCTCATGCACTTGACGCAGCAGTTCAATACCATCGATACCTGGCATGCGAATATCGGAGACTAAAACATCCGGGACTTCACGTTCTAGCGCCATCAACACACTTTCGCCGTTGGCGTAGGTTTCGCATTTGATGTTGGCAGAGGATAAGGTTTTTTCCATTACCCAGCGAATCGAACTGTCGTCGTCGACAACCCAAACATAGCCTTTACTCATGACGTATTCCTTGCAGCGTTAAATTGGCAGATAAATCGTAAAATTGGTGTGTCCTGGCCAGCTTTCGACATCAATTTTGCCGTTATGCTGATCAATCAGGTTTTGTGAGATAGAGAGACCTAATCCTGTGCCGCCTTCTCGACCACTGACCATGGGGTAAAACAAAGTATCTTGAAGCTCAACGGGGATACCTGGCCCGTTATCCATAATTTCAATCCGGGCCGCCACTTTGCAGCGTTGGCCATGGATATTGGCCTGATGCACCGTTCTGGTGCGAATGGAGATTTTTCCATCCTCTTGGTGAGCCAAAATTTGCGAAGCATTGCTAACGATATTGAGCATCGCCTGCTCTATTTGGTCAGCATCAATGTAAATATCGGGCAAGCTTGGATCATAGTCTCGCTCGATGACCAGCGTTTGTTCGGACTCCAGCTCCACAAGTTGCCGAACTTTTTCGAGAACTTGGTGAAGATTGGTTTGTTGTTTTTTGCCCGGTTTTTGTGGGCCGAGCAGTCGGTCGACTAACGCGCGCAATCGGTCTGCTTGCTCAATAATGATCTGGGTGTATTCCGTTAATGAAGGATCGGGCAGCATTTTTTCCAGCAGTTGTGCTGCGCCACGTAGACCTCCTAGCGGGTTTTTGATTTCATGAGCTAGGCCTCGCACCAAGAGCTTTGCGGCTTGTTGTTGGGCGTGCTGGTTCATCTCCTGAGTGATTCGGCGCTGTTGGTCGACTTTACGCATCTCCATCAAGAGCATCAGCTCTCTTTCGATTGAAATCGGGCTGACCGTCACCTCCAGCAACAAAGGTTTGCCATCCACCACGAAAGTGACGTCACTGTCGGTAATGCTTTGTCCGCTTTGTAATGGCTGTGAAAGCAGGGCGAGATCGAGCGACGCATGCTGAATCAACTGCGAGAGTGGGTGGTGCACAATGCGCTTGGCACTTTGAGCAAACAGTTGCTCTGCCGCAGGATTGGCGTGGTGTATTTGCAGCTCATCATCCAAGATGAGCGTCGCAGTCACCATGTTGCTGAGTATGGTATTTGAGAGAGCGGAATTCACCTTCACATCCTTGTCTTTGTTATCTTCTGGTGCATTGCACTAAGTTGGTGCAAATGAATTCAGTATGGCGGATTACAAAGACAAGAGAAAGGAGAATTTCCGTCTATCAGCTACTTATTATTGCCTGTAAGCCGCTATTTTATCTTGGTGCGATGAAGATGCACTGATATAGGGCTAGTTGATGCAATAAGCTTGCCGCTTCGTAGGGCCTGAATGGCAATAATGTGCGTGCCGCGGTCGATGTTTTTGAGCTGCCACAAGGTTGAGGTTTGTGGAGCACCGTAGCGATTGCCATCAAACACCAGTTGCAGTTGCTCGCCAATGTCCAGCTTACGGTTGGTTTGAACCTGAATGGTGATGATCCCTTGATTACTGCGAATGGTGGCATCGTGGCTGGGAGACGCCAGTGTCAATGCAAGAGGTACCGTCTCTTGCTGTTGGCTTTTCGGTTTCTCTTTGGCCAGCTCTGCCGGTTTATCGAGTGATTGGGTTGATTCCACTTGAGGAGGGGGGGCGCTGGCTTCGAGATCAGGAAGTTTGATGGTTTTCGCGCCATTGTTGGGGGTGTCGCTCATGTGGAGCACGCCGTTGTCATCGACCCAAGTGTAGACAGTTTGGGCGCACACCAACGGGGCGCTCAAAGAGAGAACCAGAGCAAAAAGCAATTTCATTGTTCACCTCCAAAGAGATGCGAGTTCACGTTAATAAAACGAAGCCTCTGCGGAGCGCAGGGTTCCGATATCGTTTTTGTTATAGCAAGGTTATGTTATTACTCGGTTTACATTTGGAAAATAAAAGAAAGGCTCGCCTGCGAGGCGAGCCTTAAAATTGATGTAACTAAGGTTACAAAGTTTACATAGTGAGCAAATTATACTGAGTAGTATAGTTCGAACTCTAGTGGGTGAACCGCAACGTTTACGCGCTCAACTTCTTTTGTTTTCAGCTCGATGTAAGAATCGATGAAATCATCAGAGAATACGCCACCTGCAGTTAGGAACTCGCGGTCATTGTCTAGGTACTCTAGCGCTTGTTTTAGCGATTCCGCTACTTTTGGAATCTCTGCCGCTTCTTCCGCTGGTAGATCGTACAGATCTTTGTCCATTGCTTCGCCTGGGTGGATCTTGTTCTTGATACCGTCAAGACCAGCCATCAGCATGGCTGCAAACGCTAGGTATGGGTTTGCTGCTGGATCTGGGAAGCGAACTTCGATACGACGTGCTTTCGGGCTTGGTACCACTGGGATACGGATAGACGCAGAACGGTTACGCGCAGAGTAAGCCAGCATTACTGGTGCTTCGTAGTGAGGAACCAGACGCTTGTACGAGTTGGTCGCTGGGTTAGTGATCGCGTTCAGTGCACGTGCGTGCTTGATGATGCCGCCGATGTAGTAAAGCGCCATTTCAGATAGACCGCCGTACTTGTCACCCGCAAATAGGTTCACGCCATCTTTGGCTAGTGATTGGTGAACGTGCATACCAGAACCGTTGTCGCCGACGAGTGGCTTAGGCATAAAGGTTGCTGTTTTGCCAAATGCGTGTGCAACGTTGTGTACCACGTACTTGTAGATTTGGATCTCGTCCGCTTTAGTCGTTAGTGTGTTAAAGCGAGTTGCGATCTCGTTTTGACCCGCTGTTGCTACTTCGTGGTGGTGCGCTTCAACAACAAGGCCCATCTCTTCCATCACTAGACACATTGCAGAACGTAGGTCTTGTGAAGAATCCACTGGAGCTACAGGGAAGTAACCACCCTTCACGCCTGGACGGTGACCTTTGTTACCGTTTTCGTAGTCAGAACCTGTGTTCCATGCTGCTTCTACGTCATCGATCTTGAAGAAAGAACCCGACATGTCAGTTGCGAATTTTACATCGTCAAACAGGAAGAACTCTGGCTCTGGACCAACTAGAACGGTGTCTGCAAGGCCTGTAGAGCGCATGTACTCTTCAGCGCGTTTCGCGATAGAGCGTGGGTCACGGTCGTAACCTTGCATCGTTGCAGGTTCTAGGATGTCACAACGGATGTTTAGCGTTGCTTCTTCAGTAAATGGGTCTAGAACCGCTGAAGATGCGTCAGGCATCATCACCATGTCTGATTCGTTAATACCTTTCCAGCCAGCAACAGACGAACCATCGAACATTTTACCGTCTTCGAAGAAGTCAGCATCGATTTGGTGAGAAGGAATAGAGATGTGCTGCTCTTTACCTTTAGTATCGGTAAAACGCAGGTCAACAAACTTAACTTCGTTTTCTTGGATCAGCGATAAAACGTTTTCTACTGACATCTTGGATAACCTCCAGTGTTATTAAAGCGGTAATAGTCAGATTCGGTTTGGAATCCAGCATTGATTAATTTCATTTCATTCTTATTAATCGATGCTGATTCTTACAAAGCTAAAAGCGTGCCAATTTTTTAAGTTCATATTAATCATGTACTTGCTTTGTTTTGTGTGCGTTTGTTCTTCCTTTATGCACCAAAATGATCCTCGAGTGCACCTTAATGGTGCGAAACAATGTTCGTTGCACCATTGTGAATCATAAGCGCGATCCATTTCGCCCCTGTTTGTTGCTTTTGTCAACGATCGTGTGCTCATCTTTGCATAAAAGCTTGATAGAGTGAGGCAGCTCGAGAAATGGTTGGGGTTGAAGAGGGGCGATTAGCGTCAATAAAAGAAAAATACTCACGAATAGATCACATATTTCTGGGTTTTTTATCAAAATCTGGTACATTATGGCCGTTTTTTTAATCAAACCGGGCTTTGTTTAAAAAGTGAACGGTTTGAGTAATATTGTCTAAACAAGTGAATCAGAATCCATGACGACTCCACAGATTGATAAATTAAGAAATATCGCGATCATCGCGCACGTTGACCACGGTAAAACAACACTGGTTGATAAATTGCTGCAGCAATCGGGCACTTTACAATCTCGCGGCGATGTAGAAGAGCGAGTCATGGACTCGAACGACATCGAAAAAGAGCGTGGCATTACCATTTTGGCGAAAAACACCGCTATCCGTTGGAATGACTACCGCATCAATATCGTAGATACCCCGGGACACGCGGACTTCGGTGGCGAAGTTGAGCGTATTATGTCGATGGTAGACTGCGTGCTGCTTATCGTTGACGCAGTAGATGGTCCAATGCCACAAACGCGTTTTGTAACGCAAAAAGCATTCGCACACGGCCTTAAGCCAATCGTTGTAATCAACAAGATCGACCGTCCAGGTGCGCGTCCTGATTGGGTTATGGACCAAGTGTTCGACCTATTCGACAACCTAGGTGCAACTGACGAACAGCTTGATTTCAAAGTGGTTTATGCTTCAGCACTTAACGGTTGGGCTTCTCTAGAAGAAGGCGAAACTGGCGAAGATATGGAACCACTATTCCAAACGATCGTTGATGTGGTTGATGCGCCAAATGTTGACCTTGACGGCCCACTACAGATGCAAATCTCTCAGCTCGATTACAGCTCATACGTGGGTGTTATCGGTGTTGGTCGTGTGACTCGCGGTAAAGTGAAAGCAAACCAACAAGTGACCATCGTTGGTGCTGATGGCAAAACACGTAACGGTAAAGTGGGCACGGTACTGGGTTACATGGGCCTTGAGCGTCACGAAGTTGAACAAGCAACCGCGGGCGACATCATCGCAATCACTGGCCTTGGCGAGCTAAAAATCTCAGACACCATCTGTGATGTAAATAAGCCAGAAGCGTTGCCAGCATTGTCTGTTGATGAACCAACCGTCACCATGACGTTCCAAGTAAACACCTCTCCGTTTGCGGGTCTTGAAGGTAAATACGTGACTTCACGTAACATCCTTGAGCGTCTTGAGAAGGAACTGGTTCACAACGTAGCACTGCGCGTTGAGCAAACAGAAGATCCAGACAAATTCCGCGTTTCAGGCCGTGGTGAGCTTCACCTATCTATCCTGATCGAGAACATGCGTCGTGAAGGCTTTGAGCTTGCAGTATCGCGTCCAGAAGTAATCCTGAAAGAAGAAAACGGCCAGCTAATGGAACCGTTCGAAACCGTAACCATCGACGTTCAAGAAGAACACCAAGGTGGCATTATGGAGAAGATCGGTATGCGTAAAGGCGAACTGAAAGACATGTCTCCAGATGGTAAAGGTCGTGTTCGTTTGGACTTTATGATGCCATCTCGTGGTCTGATCGGTTTCCAAACTGAGTTCATGACACTGACTTCAGGTTCAGGTCTTCTTTACCATACGTTTGATCACTACGGCCCACACAAAGGCGGTAACATCGGTCAACGTATCAACGGTGTATTGATTGCGAACGCAGCGGGTAAAGCGCTAACCAACGCGCTATTTAACCTGCAAGAGCGTGGTCGTCTCTTCATCGGTCACGGTGTGGAAGTGTACGAAGGTATGGTTATCGGTATTCACAGCCGTGATAACGACCTAACCGTAAACGCACTGAAAGGTAAGCAGCTAACCAACGTTCGTGCTTCTGGTACGGATGACGCACAGGTGCTAACGCCACCAATCACGATGACCCTAGAACAAGCACTAGAGTTCATCGATGACGACGAGCTAGTAGAAGTAACGCCGGAAAACATCCGTATCCGTAAGAAGTTCTTAACGGAAAGCGATCGTAAACGTGCTTCTCGCGAAGCGAAGTAATTACGCTTTCGGTTAATTAAATGAAAAACCCTGAGTTGGCAACGACTCAGGGTTTTTGTTTATTTAGGAGCAAAACATGGATTTGGTGATCATCAGTGGTGGCCCCGGTGCAGGCAAAACCACATTAATTAATGCGCTGTCGGCGCAGGGTTACATGACTTTTGCGGAAGGCTCTCGCACATTGATCGAGGAGCAAAGTGTACGCGCTGATGGCATTCTGCCCTGGACCAATCTTCCCGCGTTCGCTGAGTTGTGTTTGGCGTTGATGAGTAAGCAAAAACGCCAAGCCAGTGGTGCCACCGTCGCGTTTTTCGACCGCGCCATTCCCGATATTATTGGCTACCTCAAAATGGGGCGCTGTGAGGTACCCACCGCGTTGCATCACGCCAGCCAGGGTTATTACGCCAAAGTGTTCGTCTGCAAACCAGAGTCGTCCATTTATGTCCAAGACGAAGTGCGGCCACACACGTTTGCCGAAGCGCTGCAGATTCATCAAATGTTGGTGGAGTGCTACCGTGAGCTAGGCTATCAAGTGGTGGAAGTGCCGTGGGGAAGTGTGGCTGAGCGGGTGGCGTTTATTCTGCAGCATGTAAGGTGAACACGGTTAACCGACCCTAGCGAGGCACAACAAAAAAACCTCCCGAAAGTGGGCAATGTAGTTCACTTAAGAGGAGCTGCCTTGCGATTAACAGGATATCGGGTCTTTGATATTTTTACCGCCCTAGGCCGATTTGGCTTAGGGCGTTTGTCTATAAAAAGGATGGATAAGTCTCCGCGCAGACTTTTTAGACGCTTCGGTGTATTACCTGGAGATACCGCTTTGCTCATTACTTTCAGTTGACTAGCGATGAACTGACAAGCGTATTTAAAACTGATTTCATTGGCCATTCGACCATGTGCTACGGCCGCTTGACTGGCTTCTCGTCTTACCAAGTTATAACCAAGCAACAGCCCCCATAACTCTTGATAGACAAGCTCGACCGTCTTACTCCTCAGCACTAACGCGTTGTGCTGCATCGAACTTTTA
>NZ_NPKW01000009.1:0-2396 GCF_002265885.1 Vibrio sp. 03_296 | reverse complement strand
AAGCTAACGCTGCGTTAAGGGGTGAATGCCGCATAAACCAAGCTGCCGCAGACCACTTTCACCACCAAAACTCACTGCAAACCAAAAATGCCACGCGGCATGAATCCCGCTTAAACGCCTTGTTATGTTTAAGACTCAAAGGGTTAAGTTTTGCGATACCAAGAGCTTAACTCGACTTATCTTTGAAAACCAAAGTTAGAAGCTAAAAAGCTGAATTAACTCATAATTTTGATTGGCCGACTTTGAGTTTTAACGTGAGAAATCGAAAAGATGGGGCTCTAACTTTGAAATCAAAATCACTTCACTCACCTCGCCTACACTCTGGAATTCAATGAGGCAACTCTCTGAATTTTTAGCGCCCACGAATTGGAGTCCAGAAAACAGCGACCGCTAAACTCAACTTGCCGACAAGACCAAAATTAGAAAGCTGAGAAAGCAAAGAAAAGATGCAACCAACTGATTTTACGTGACTAAACATAACGCCCAATTAAGGTGTGAAGCACGCAATGCCCAAGCTTCCGCATGGTACTTCAACACAAAAACCACCGCATACCAAAAATGCCACGCGTGCTGAATCACGCTTGAATTGTTTGTTAGTACTCTGCCCTTGAAGCTCTTGAAACACACCAAGATGTTGAAATATAGCACGAAAACAATGGCATAAAACACCAAAGCCAAATGGACAACGACTAAACTAGAACTCAACCACAAAACGCAAGTTGGCTAGAAGAAAAACGTGCAAAACTGCCCCATTTTCAATGATTTAAAATTAGAAAAGGATTCGGTCACCGAACTTGAACAACCACACCAAAGAACCGAGTTGAAGTTAAAAAAACCAACCAGAGAAAAGAAACCGCGCCAGCGAAATTGCTAAAAAGTTAGAAGCCGTAAACGTTAAAATTAAAGCGAAAAACACACATCTAGTGCCACCGGAAAGAACGTGAAAGGTACGCCCATACAAGTGAAAAACTGAGCATCGAAACCAATAAACACCGACAATTTTGACCGTTGATGCTAATCCAGTACTAACGCTGCGTTAAGGGGTGAATGCCGCATAAACCAAGCTTCTGCAGACCACTTTCACCACCAAAACTCACTGCAAACCAAAAATGCCACGCGGCATGAATCCCGCTTAAACGCCTTGTTATGCTTAAGCTTCAATGGCTTACGTTTTACTAAAAACAAGATTAACTCGACTTYGATTCACAAACAAAAGCCAAAARCCAAAAAACTGAAATGACTCATGATTTTGAAAATCAGACTTTGAAATTTGGCAGCTAAAACGAAAAAACCTAAGATCAAATCTCTGATTGAGCCAACCGCCCTAACCTCGCGCTTGCCCAAGAATTGAATGAGGCAATTCTCTGAATTTCTAGCGCCAAAGAATAAGTGTCCGAAAAACAGCGCTCAAAAAAGCCGACTTGCCGACAAACACAAAACTGAAAAGCTGAGGGAACAGAAAAAACCATAAACCACTGATTTTACGTGATTAAGCATAACGCTGCGTTAAGGGGTGAATGCCGCATAAACCAACCTTCCGCAGACCACTTTCACCACCAAAACCAACCGCATACCAAAAATGCCACGCGGCATGAATCCCGCTTAAACGCCTTGTTATGTTTAAGACACAAAGGGTTAAGTTTTGCGATACCAAGAGCTTAACTCGAGTTACCTTTAAAAACCAAAACCAGACGCTAAAAAGCTGAATTAACTCATAAATTTGATTCTAATGATTTTGAGTTTTAGCGTGAGAAACCGAAAGCTGGAGCTCAAACTTTGAAGCTAAGACGCTTTATTCGACTCACAAACGCACTGAGCTTTAATGAGGCAACTCTCAGAATTTTTCGCGCCCACGAATTGGAGTCCAGAAAACAGCGACAACTAAAAGTAACTTGCCGACAAGACCAAAATTAGAAAGCCGAGAAAGCAAAGAAAAGATGCAACCAACTGATTTTACGTGACTAAACATAACGCTGCGTTAAGGGGTGAGTGCCGCCTAAACCAACTTTCCGCAGACCACTTTCACCACCGAAATTCACCGCATACCCAAAATGCCACGCGGCATGAATCCCACTTAAACGCCTTGTATGGATAATAACTAACGAATCAGGGTAAGGTGAGACCCAGACTTTAGCTGCAACTAAAGTTCTCTATCTGATAGTTCGATTGAACGCTGGCTCCTCTATTGAGAGACCGATAACAAGAACGAACATCAGATAGAACTCCAAGCATCACACTCGAATAGTCTTCTGGGTCTCGAGCCCGCATTTCGCAAGCAAGAGTTAGCTTATTATGAATACAAATACACTTCAAAACATTAATGTCGGCGTTGATACAGGTAAGACACAACTTGATATCTATATCCGCCCTCTCGATATCTATTTTAATGTCACAAT
>NZ_NPKW01000899.1:0-914 GCF_002265885.1 Vibrio sp. 03_296 | reverse complement strand
ACTCGCTGTCGGAATACGTTTGCTGCTCGGCCTGTGCGGGCAAGTTGATGCTGATTAGCATCATAAACATGAATAAAACTCGCATAGAAGGACGGCTCCACTTTTAGGTATGTTGTGCGAATAGCGGTTTGGAGTGTGAATAACGAAAAGCAGAATGCACAGAACTGCTTTCGCCCACCATCCAATACTCCATCTCTCACTCAGTTAAGAGAGGGCAATTCTAAAACGTTAAATGATTCGATGTCTAAGCAAATTTATTTTAATTTTTTATTTGTTAATAAATGGAGGTTAATTGGTGGAATCGGGTGTTAATTATCGTGTTTTGTTACTAGGTTTAGACTACTTTCCTTTAAAACAATGCGTTAGAAATTTCATTTTTGTTTGGTTTTTGTGCGCGAGTGGCGTTCGATGTGTTGAGTTGTGTATGGGTTTTGTTGGGTGATTGAGCTTTATGATCGACGGTAAAAATGGCTTTATATGTTTGAGTATCTAATTATTTTTGTGCCATTTTAATTTAACTAATCGTTCAAATAAAAAAGGAAGCACGGATGYCCAAGGTAGGAATGCCAAAGATTCGCAGGCCACAATTAGTGAGTGCGACCATGACTGTCATTGACCGTGTGGGCTTGCACGGAGCCAGTGTTTCTTTGATTAGCCAAGAGGCTGGTGTCTCTAGTGGCATCATCAACCACTACTTTGGTGGTAAGCATGGACTGCTTGAAGAAACGATGCGCGATATTTTGAGGCAGCTATCTTGTGATGCAACAAAACGCTTGAATTCACTACCGAAGCAGGCGCATATGCAGAGAATCAACGCGATATTGGATGCTAATTTCGTTGGCTTTCAATACTGAAAGCAAGGTGATCAAAACATGGTTGGCGTTTTGGTCTTATTCCATGCATGACGAAGCGTT
>NZ_NPKW01000898.1:0-673 GCF_002265885.1 Vibrio sp. 03_296 | reverse complement strand
CTATAAAACCATGCATGAAACTAAGAAACTAWTTTCTTGAGCTTGTTTAATAATAAAAATCCGTTTTTTATTACCGCTCTTACTCTGGTAAAAAGTATCTGCTTGATCGCAAAGTCAACGGCTTCAAAGTCGATGCGCGCAAGTTTAGCGAAAACTGGTGTAAAACACAGTTTGTCTGTACTCAATACGCATGGCCCGATCAACTGTTGGATCGCGCAGTGGTGTCCACCATCTACCACGACAGCGATTTGGAAAAACTTAATTTCTGTCTCTAGCCCTGTCTATTCAAACGAAGAGGAAAATGAAATTGTCGGCGAATATGTCTTTAGCCTCTTTTATGATCTGAACGGAAGAAGTGTCGAAACCATCTTTGACCAAGGGTTTAAAACCACCCTGTTAACCTACAATGGCTATCCTTTATCAGAGTTTGCCTACACCAAAACGTACATCGCGGATAACAAACCATTTTCTTATTTTCCTACCCACTTTCAAAACTGGTGATTGATTATTCGTATTTGTTTATCGTTTTTCTGCGTTGTTTTTTGTCTACTTGAATCTGTATGAACAATCCAAAACCAGAAAGCAGCAGTTAGCTGAAGTCTCTTCCGAGGTGATCAAAGACGAGCTAACCGGGCTGCACAATCGAAAGATCTTCAATGACACTCTGTTTAAA
>NZ_NPKW01000897.1:0-701 GCF_002265885.1 Vibrio sp. 03_296 | reverse complement strand
TCGTCGTCTCGTATTTCGCTTGTCGTCTCTTATTTTGCTTATTGTGACTTAGGCATTTGCAGTTTTTTCTCACCGATTTTGGGTTCTTCACCAGTAAACAAGCGGCGGATATTTTGGTGATGTCTTAACACAATCAAACAGCAGAGCATGCCTACGGGCAAGGTGTACTGGGGCTTGATCATCCAAGTGTACATCGGGCGAGTAAACGGTAACCAACGCGGCCAATGAAGAGTAGCGGAAGAGTATCGCGACCAACAGCCATGTCATCCATGAATCATCCCTGCAAATCCAAACCGATAGGGGCTTATGGCTCCCAGACGCTGTTGCCACCCTTACCCCCTTGGAAATGAAAGAACAGTGGGTACATATGACCAAGGCAGGC
This sequence comes from Vibrio sp. 03_296, assembly GCF_002265885.1. NCBI lineage: Bacteria > Pseudomonadati > Pseudomonadota > Gammaproteobacteria > Vibrionales > Vibrionaceae > Vibrio > Vibrio sp. 03_296. The sequence goes on along the minus strand of NZ_NPKW01000897.1, from coordinate 319 downwards.
TGCAATGGCTATCACGCCAAGCAGTACGGGTTCAATACCAAGGTAGTAACCACTCCAAACCGGAATTGTCCCTTTGAGCATATCGCACAGCAGTACCGCCGCGGCGGCACCTTTACCACCGATGCGCAACACGTTGGTGGCACCAGGGTTGTTTGAACCCACACCTCGGGGATCGGGCAATTCTCAGCACACGACAAATCAGCACCGCACTGGAAATTGATCCCAGCAGGTAGGCGATGATGGTCATTGTCACTGCCATTGCGTCATGTGAGTCCCTAATGATTGGAAAGTAATGCTCATTTTCGCGTAGTTGCTATCA
>NZ_NPKW01000896.1:0-322 GCF_002265885.1 Vibrio sp. 03_296 | reverse complement strand
CTTAGTGAAACGCAGCGCTGAGCCTCTTAACTTAGCCGAAGCCTCGTAAGCATCCCGCATTCAAATATTTCCTCAGTTAGGTCGAAGAAACGTATCACTCGTTTTTAGGCGACGCCGATCATCCATCGTAAAAAAGTATTGGGCGTACTGGTTATCCAGCAGAAAACACCACGACTTTTCAGTGAGATGGAAGAATCCTTCCTAGTCACTTTATCCGCTCAGTTAGCCGTTATCATTGCGCATGCACAAAGTCTTGGCCATTGGTCATTGGCATCTAAACCTGCTGCAGTGCAGGGTATTGCCGCTTCAAGTGGGGTCGCAA
>NZ_NPKW01000895.1:0-822 GCF_002265885.1 Vibrio sp. 03_296 | reverse complement strand
AGTTGGCTGACGGCGTGCGTATTGCGGTACCAAACGATCCAACCACCTTGCCGTTCTCTGCTGCTTCTTGTAGCAACAAGGTTGATCAAACTACGTCCAGAAGTGGGTCTACTCGCGACCGTTCGTGACATCGTTGAGAATCCAAAGAACATCACCATCGTTGAATTAGACGCAGCGCAACTGCCTCGCTCTCTTGACGATGTGGCGCTATCGGTGATCAACACCACTTACGCGAGTTCTATCAACCTAACTCCAGAAAAAGATGGCGTATTTGTTGAAGACAAAGAATCTCCATACGTGAACCTGATTGTGGCTCGCCAAGACAACGTTCAAACRAAATGTACAGAACTTTGTTAAAGCGTACCAAACTGAAGAAGTCTACACGGCAGCAAAAGAAATCTTCAAAGGCGGCGTAGTAAAGGGCTGGTAATTTCGATAGAAAAAGTCGAAGTTCAACAAAAAAAAGGGTTGGCGTGAAAGCGCCAACCCTTTTCATATTGAGATTCCATTTGCTATTTCAAATGATCCCAAGAGATGTTTGAGACGATACGGCAGTCATCACATTTGAAATAGAAGATATCGTGCAGCGGCTCATCGAGTAACCATTCACCACCACATTTGGGGCATTTTCGCGCTTGCTCTTCGGCTAGCGAATGGCCGCCAACACGGTATTGGTAATAGTAGGTCGGCACTTTCGTGATGTATTCAATTACGACCAGAATCATCCCATGCCTCGCTTGAACAAGACACTGATCCACATCGCACATCTCATGCAGTGCGGCATGCTCGGCACGACACGCTCCGGCCATCTGCAGTTCATCG
>NZ_NPKW01000894.1:0-897 GCF_002265885.1 Vibrio sp. 03_296 | reverse complement strand
TACGCTCCCAAAAGTCAGGGTCAGTGGCATCTCCTGCAATAACCAGTTTCGTACCTTCTTCTCGATGATGCTGCGCTAGCTTCTTCTCTCACTTCTACGCCTAAGCTGATTTTGCCGTAACGAGCGCGCAGTTCATCATAAGCCCCTGTTCCGATACGGCCCATACCTAGGATCAAGACTTGCGCGTTGCCTGGGTTGATCAACTGATCACGCTGATTGAGCTTTTCTGCGGCGGTTTCTTGCAGCCATCTTTCCAGAGTGTTGATAGATTTGGTGGCCCATCTTGCTCAATGGCGCCGCAAGAATAAAAGAAAGTGAGACCGCAACAGCAAGGGCGACCAAAATATCACTCGGCATCCATCCCATTTYATAAGCTAAGCCGCCAACAATAAGGCCAAACTCACTGTAGTTAAACAGTGTCAACGATGCGAGCAAGGACGTGCGCACACGAAACTTAAAGTGATTGATGGTTAGGAAGTAAAGAAGGCCTTTCAGTGGCAGTAAGAGCAGGATGAGTAGTGCCAAAGAGACGCCAGTTAAACTGAGCGAGGCCGATAAACCGATATTGAGGAAGAAGCAGACGAGGAAAAGCTCCTTCATGTTAAATAGGGATTTGGCGAGCTCCGAGGATTTGCGGTGACCAGCTAATAACATACCCAGCACGAGCGCGCCAAGGTCTGGTTTCATACCGACAAGTTCAAATAACCCTGCCCCTGCGACAAGTGCGAAGAAGATACCAAACAGAACCAGCATTTCTCCGTGACCAATCCCAGTCAAGAATCTTGTAGAAAGAGGGCAGTAACAGGCAAGGCGAAATGAGAGCAATGGCGTACCAATGGGGCAATTTCCCGGTTGAGGCGGTGAGGAATACCACGGCGAAGATATCTTGCATGATCA
>NZ_NPKW01000893.1:0-819 GCF_002265885.1 Vibrio sp. 03_296 | reverse complement strand
GCTGTCTAAAGATGAAGAGGTCACCCACTGAARGRAAATTTCCTTCTTTAAAGGTGGATACTCGGATCTTCGGGCCTTGCAAGTCACCTAAAATAGCCACTTGTCTGCCAAGTTTAGCTGGCAATATTTCGTACTTTTTCTGCGCGAGTTTTATGATCCTCTGCGCTGCCGTGAGAAAAATTCATCCTGACCACATTCGCGCCGGCTCGAATAATTTCTTCTAGTACATTATCTTTGTCAGTTGAAGGACCTAAAGTGGTCACGATTTTTGTTCTTCTTAATGGCTGAGTCATAGCTTCTCCTGCGATAGACGTATGTCATAGATAGTTATACAGAGAAGCGTGGTCTCTTTGCTGTTGACTTTCCACAAAATTCAGAAATTTTTTCAAGAAAAATAAGTTTGAGGTGATGCGATGTGTCGCCGACTAAATGATGGATATTTGATTCGATACACAAACATTCATGTTTATACGTGATGCTGGTCACGGGGATTTATCAAGTTCACTTCACAATTACTTCGCAAAGTAAAAAATTGCTCCGTTATAGAATGTTGGAGTGCAAGATGTACATGGCTCAACCGGGACCATATTGATCATATCAAACAGGTCAATGCTGGTACGTGTAGTACAAACTAATTGCCTTAATGGTCCAAATACTCTCGAATCGATTTGTCAAAAGAAAGCGAGCTGGCACCGGCGAGTATTACGAAAATTACCCGTGAGTTGATAGAAGCACATCTTGTGCACGAAACTACCGTGCAAGAAGCGATTAGCCGAGGAAGACCAGCGGTCGGTCTTCAAGTGAATAATGCTGGATGGC
>NZ_NPKW01000892.1:0-410 GCF_002265885.1 Vibrio sp. 03_296 | reverse complement strand
GGATTTTTCCAAGCTGCTCCCATACAAAAACGTGTCGAACCGGCATTTTTAGCCTTTTGCGCGGCGTCCAGAACACGCTTCCACTTCCATAATCGTCTCTTTTCAACATCCGTTTGATAACGAGCGCTTTGCGGGCAGTATTTGCAATCTTCTGGACAAGCACCGGTTTTAATCGAAAGCAAGGTGCTCACTTGCACATAGTTCTTAGGGTGGTATTGACGATGGGTTTGCTGCGCTTCAAACAACAAATCCATAAAAGGCATTTCCATCAACTCACGAACTTGCGCATGAGTCCAGTTATGACGTACTTCCACGTGTATTCCTTGCGTAATAGTTAACTTGCTATTTTTGTTTTGTTGACAGTCTACCGAGCTCCGATAAACTGTCAACATTGACAGATAACTTCAAAG
>NZ_NPKW01000891.1:0-691 GCF_002265885.1 Vibrio sp. 03_296 | reverse complement strand
CTTTAGGATCAAAGGTAGAGATGGTCATTAGGGTAATAAACAAAAAATATTCGCGATGAATATCATGCTGTTTCTGGTGAGTAACCAGTTCTTTAACGTAACAGCGAGTGCGGTCATAGCATATGCTCCTTTTGCTTCGCCTCTGTAGGGTTATTGTTTTGTCTTTCCTGAGTGGCTATGCCACTTAAAAAGAGATGTGAGGCGTAAATACTGACTTGCGTTACGTGAATGTTATGAGTTTTGTGGGTGTGTAGTTGGTGATAATTAACGTTGTAATAACAAACTGTGAGGTTTAAAAAGTAAAAGGTGTAGATTTCTACCCATTTATTGAGAAAGGGAATCGGACCCTTCTGCTGGTGGCGGAGAAAGAGGCGTTCCTAATGGTTCGAGCGCAATGGGTTCTTGTGGACCAAGGAAGCGAGGTTGCGTGTTGAATGACGTAAAGATCGATAAACGCTTTGACGCGAGCCAGTACTTCTCGACTGCGCATCGACCGAAATTTGCTTGCTGCTACTTGGGCCGGAAACCGGCTAAACAGCGTGCATTGATCTGATAAGCATTGGCAATAAACAAGGCTCGTTCACAGTGAAAACGTTGTGTGACGATGAGGAAATGATCGGAGGCAAAAATTTTCTTTGCGCGAACAATGGAGTCTAAGGTGCGAAAGCCTGCGTAGTCGAGGTGGATGTTC
>NZ_NPKW01000890.1:0-1124 GCF_002265885.1 Vibrio sp. 03_296 | reverse complement strand
CGTTATACAGATTGTTGACGCGTTGGTAGGTCTTCTCCATCAAATCTGCAGCGGCTTTGGCTTTTAGCCATTGGTCTTTCGCTGCTTGAATCTGTTGGCTACGAGCTCCTTTTTCGGCTTCTTGAGCGAGGGCGCCTGCCGCTTTTTCACCGGCTTTCGCTTGTTCGAGCTTGGCTTCGATTTCTGGGCTATGCAGGGTAAAAACCAGTTGCCCCTTGGTGATATTTTCCCCTTTACGCACTAAGACTTGAATCGATACGGCCTGGTACTTTAGACGAAATACTGTACTGCTGCGCTTCAATCATGCCTTGCAGCGGACTGCGTCTGGTTGATAGGCTTGATAAAAGCTGTAACCGACCCAGCTCACGACACCGACGGCACAACAGTGAACAGCAAACAGGTTTAATGATTTCATAGTGACGCCTCTTGAGTCGGTTGGTAAGCAGATGATTGATATTGATTGAAGCTATTCATTTCGCTACTGAGCGCCAATAACTTGGTCAAAGAGAGTAGGTAGCGAAATCGTGCGGCAGATTGCTGGGTTTCGACGCTCGCGCGATAGAGCTGCGCATCAACCACTTCCAAAGAGGTGGATAGGCCTTGGTTGAACGCTTTTTCTCTTAAATCTAGGTTCTCTTTGGGCTAGGCGAAGTACTTGATTCAAGGCCGATGACTTCGTCGATGGCTTGTTGCGTCTCAAATAAGGTTTTTTGTTTCCAGACGGAAAGATCTTCTTTCGCTTGTGCTTTGAGAGATTGAACTTGAGAGACCATACTGTTGGCAGCCTTCACTTTGTCACTGCGGCCAGTGTTTTCCAATAGCGGAATATTCACGCCCACACCAACCAGCCAATCAGGCTTCATCTCACTGGCTAACGAATCATCTTCGTAAAGGCTGTATCTCGTAAAGATAGACCTCAGGGTCATGTATTCCCTTTCTCAGTCTTTGATCAGCGCGCTGGCTTGTTTCTCTTTTGCACTGAGTAAATCCAATCCTGGGTAGGTAGCGAGTGTCTGCTCAGTAAAGGCGGAGAGTGGAGGAAGATGTTGGYTGATGAAGAGCCCTTCAGCGGGTTCGACCATGTCATTTTGTGCCAAGATTTTGCTCAAGGCTGATTGCGCGAT
>NZ_NPKW01000089.1:0-6751 GCF_002265885.1 Vibrio sp. 03_296 | reverse complement strand
AAGAGTTTTACCTGAAATTCGATAAACTTCCAATGCACGCGACAATCTTTGCGGATCATTCGGGTGTATTCTCGCTGCCGATACAGGATCAATCTCTTGAAGCTCATCGTGCAATACTGACCAACCTTTCGTCAATGCTTCTTGTTCAATTTGCTGACGTATTTCAGCATTTGCAGCAGGAAGTGGTGACAGACCTTCGAGTAACGCTGAAATTACAGCATAGTTCCACCGACAAGCAGCGGAATTTTTGCCTTGTGCCACGATCTCGTTCATAGCTTCGAGTGCATCACGACGAAAATCAGCCGCAGAATAGGCTTCGGTCGGATCTAAAATATCGATCAAACGATGCGGTGCCAGTTGCTGCTCGCGTTCATCAGGTTTGGCAGTGCCAATATCCATGCCCTTGTAAATTAGAGCGGAGTCGACACTGATAAGTCACGATATCGTTGACGCAATCGGATTGCTAATTCCGTTTTCCCGATGCTGTCGGCCCMATTAAAAACAGAGCTAAAGGTAATTGTTCAGTCATGGTGTCATGTCAGTTGTGCAATCGTTGCCGAGAAATCGACACTCGTGACCAGTTGAGCATCCTGTAGCGGGAGCTTCTCTTGCCAGAGTTGTTCGAGTTCCGAAATAATTTGTATCGCCTCAGAAAGTGTATAGTGGCTTTTCACTTTTGCCACACGCAACGCCAACCACTGCGCCATCGCCGTGTCATTTTGTGCCTGCTCTTCCTTCTGGGCTTGCGAAGCGGCGTAAGATAACAGATCTGGAATAAGAAGTTGTAAATTTTGTTGCCTTAATGGCGCAGGCACCCCCATCACCATTAGGGCTTTCTCATTACGCATTTTAAAGAGGATCCCCATCCGAGCAAAACGATCTTGATGCTCTTGCGCAGCATGAACCAACCCTTTTTCCAGTTTTAGCGAAAGCGGCACCAACAAAGGCTGAGACTTCAATGGCGCTTTATCACCATTCAGTTGCCCAAGGGTTCGATAGAACTCTGCGCGAGCAAGAGAAATCAGTTGGCAACCCGCCTTCGTTGTCGTCAAAAGATAACGTTGCGCCACCACGGACACCGCCTTCCCTAACTCTTGGACTGGAGAGGCGATTGGGGGCGACGGAGCACATTCCACATTCTGGGACGGAAAATCCGGGGTATGAAGTAACTCCGCATACGCTTTGACTTGCTGTTTGCTGGGGGCTGACTCGCCGTAGCGTTCACTCTGATTTGAAGGTGATGTATGGCGCGCAGGGGATCGTGACTCCATCCAAGCATGGCGCTCATTGTGTGGCGCAGGTGAAACTTCACAGCCTTGTTCACTGGAGAGCGAGCTTTCCAAAGGTGCCCGTTGCTGCAACGGTTGCTCTTGTCCTGCTTTTCGTGGATAGGCTGGCGCTTTTTCAATGGCGTGATAAACCGATTGTGGAACCTCATTACTTTCGGCAGGAAAGCGACCGAGTGGTTCAACTTCTGGCTCGACTTGATAATGAAAAGCTGACTCATTGATTTGCGGCTGCTCGATACTGTCACTTTGCGCCAACGCACTTGCAAGTGCTTGATAGATAAAATCATGTACCAAGCGGGCTTGATGGAAGCGTACTTCATGTTTGGCAGGGTGAACGTTGACGTCAACTTGATGTGGATCCAGCTCAATGAACAGGACGTAAGCGGCAAATTGCTCAGGCTTTAAGCTCGTCTCGTAGCTTTGGCGAATGGCATGATTGATGAGCTTGTCGCGCATCATCCGGCCATTAACATAACAATATTGCAGATCACTTTGCTGGCGGGCCCCTTCAGGCGTGGTGATCCAACCGTGAAGTTTGAGACCCTGATGTTCGAGCTCTATTTTCAGCATGCAACGTACAAACGCTTGACCACAAACGGTGGCTAAGCGTTTTTCTGCCTGAAGATCATTGTGTGCAGCACGATATTGGCGGATCACTTTACCGTTGTGGCGTAAGGTTATCGACACATCAAAACGACTGAGTGCAATCCGTTTTAGCAACTCATCAATATGGGCAAATTCGGTTTTCTCAGTTCGAAGAAATTTGCGTCTGGCAGGGGTATTAAAAAACAGATCGACCACTTCAACGGTGGTACCAATCGGGTGAGCGGTAGGCTGCAGTTTCACCTGCATATCCCGCCCTTCCGTATAAGCGCTCCACGCTTGCTCTTGCGTTGCTGGGCGAGAAGTGAGGGTCAAACGCGCTACTGAACTGATACTGGCTAACGCTTCACCACGAAAACCAAGGCTCATGATCGCTTCCAGATCGTCCAACGTGTGGATTTTTGACGTCGCGTGACGACTTAGCGCAAGGCCCAACTCATCTTTCACAATACCAGAGCCGTTATCACGGATACGAATCAGCTTTGCGCCGCCTTTCTCGATATCGATGTCAATCTTAGTTGCCCCTGAGTCAAGGCTGTTTTCCACTAACTCTTTGACCACAGAAGCGGGGCGTTCAACCACTTCACCAGCCGCTATCTGGTTCGCCAAACGCGCTGGTAATATCCGGATCGTCATCTCTCTGCCTATTTATTTGGAATAATCAATACCTGCCCAATTGCCAGCTCATCGGAACGCAAGTTGTTCGCTTGGCGGATGCTCGAAACACTCACACCATACTTGGCTGCAATTTTACTCAGAAACTCTCCACGAGCTACCGTGTGTTTGCGGATCGGTTGATCTTTCAAGTTCACGGTGATGCTCAATTTCTGCCCTACCCATAAGGTGTCAGACTTGAGCTTATTCTCTCGACGAATATCGGCAACCGACACTTTGTAACGATCGGCAATCATGCCCAAAAATTCACCTTTGCTGACCTTGTGGGTAATGGTCTTGGTTTCCACGGTATTCGGTTGAGCCGCAATCACCTTGGGTCCAGGCACACCACGGTGAATTTTCAACGTTTGACCAATCGACAAACTTGAAGATTTTAACTGATTGTCTTTCATGATCGTTTGCGTTGAAGTGCCATAACGCTCAGCGATCACACTTAAAGACTCACCTCGTTTAACGGTGTGAACAATCGGTTTCGCACTAGAGGCAAACACCGTTCCTTCCGGTGGATTATCTTTCAGGTATTTCAGCACCGCCTTTGAGATCGCTTTGGCCAGCTTATCTTGGTGCGCGCGCTGAAACAGCAGCTTTTCCTCGCTTGGATTGGAGATAAATCCCGTTTCTACCAGTACTGACGGAATTTGTGGGGAACGCAAAACCGCCAAACTGGTGTTGATTGGCTGGCTGTTATGCAACTGTGCAACTTTTCCCATTTCCGACAAAATTTCTGTGGCGAGTTTGTAGCCCTCTTTCTGCGAGTGGCTAAACTGCAAATCCAGTAAGGTTTGGTTGACGTTCTTATCATTGATGTTCGTAAACGCCGCGCCTGAACCACCCAAGATTTCAGATTGCTTTTCGTGATTCTCAACCCAACGTGCAATTTCCGTGTTCGCACGACGGGTATTCAACACAAACACCGACCCCCCACGCGGTTGCGGTGAAGTAAAGGCATCCGCGTGTACAGAGATCAACAGGTGCGCGTCGTTTTCACGAGCAATCGCCACGCGGCGGTTCAAATTGACAAAGTAATCCCCAGATCGAGTGAGCCTAGTTTTAATGCCGGGTACCGCATCGAGTTCAGCGGCGATCTTATGCGAAATGCTCAACGTAGCATTTTTTTCATAGCGACGCGTCGGACCAATCGAACCTGGGTCTTCCCCCCCATGGCCTGGATCAATCACGATCAAAATTTCTTCCGCTCGTTGAACAGATTGAATGTCTTTATTCACCGTTTGCGGTTTCGCATTATTGCTGCCGCTCGATGTCGTAGTGCTGCGAGCTTGGTGCGGTAAGTCGATCACCAAGCGGTGTCCGTAGTCGCCTCCTGGGGTTGGCGCCAACTTGAACAATTCCGCTGGAGCGCTTTTCTTCAACTCAAACACCAAACGATAGGTGCCTTGCTCTGGCGGTGAGCTTTGACGAATGCGAGACAGCACTGGGCTATCACTGACGGTAATCGGCAGCTTAGTTTTGAGTGATGTACTTTTCAGATCCACCACTAAACGATCAGGCTTGGTCAATGAGAAATAGCTGAAGTTTGCTTCGTCCGCTAAATCTACCACCACTCGAGTTTCATCCGGTGAAGGCCATACCCTCACACCTTGTAAAACATTGGCCCAAACTAAAGAAGGGATCAAAAAGTAAAGAGCAGACAGCCAAACTGCTGCTTTTTGAATGCGCTTTAAACTCAACATAACTCCAATTTACTGAGCAGCTTTAGGCCATAGTCATTATTTGCTTTTACCTGAGCAATACGTTGTTCGCCTTGATAGCGAATATCAATATCCAGATCCGGTTTAGGGAGAAGACCTTCCCCTTTCTCTGGCCACTCCACTAAGCAGATCGCATCCGCAGTAAAATAGTCGCGAATGCCCATGAACTCGAGCTCTTCAGGATCAGCCAAACGGTAAAGATCAAAATGATACACTTGCCAATCGGCTAACTGATAAGGCTCGACTAAGGTATAGGTTGGGCTTTTTACATTACCAGCATGACCAAGCGCTCTAACAAAACCACGGCTAAAGGTGGTTTTTCCAGCCCCAAGATCACCGTGTAAGTAAATCGTGGTCTGTTGAGAGCAAAGATGGGCAAGTTGTGTTCCAAGCAGTATGGTCGCCTGCTCATCTTTCAGTTCGAACTGTTTTGCGTTCATGATCATGTATCTCTGAATATCGAAGTTGACTATATAAAAATCAAAAGAACACGAATAGTAAACCGTGTCCATTTTGAGAGACAAGCACCCAAATGTCATTTCAACGAAAAATCGCTCTCGATTGAGGGTTGTGCTAGAACCTAACATGAAGATCCAGTAAGATCCGCGTCCGTTTTGAACAGGCAGTCACCATGGATTACCAGCAACTTGCACAGCAAATCAAACAATGGGGAAAAGAACTCGGCTTTGAAAAAGTCGGGATCTGCGACATTGATTTAACGGAGCACGAAGCACAGTTGCAAAAATGGCTCGACGCAGGTTATCACGGCAGCATGGATTGGATGGCAAGACATGGCATGATGCGCGCACGTCCAGCCGAACTCTTACCAGGAACCGTAAGAGTGATCAGTGTTCGTATGAACTACCTACCTCCTCAAGCGCAATTCGCAACCGATCTCGCGGATCCCACACAAGGTTATATTAGCCGCTATGCTCTCGGCCGTGACTATCATAAATTAGTGCGCAAGCAGCTTTCAGCCCTCGCAAAAAAAATTGAAGCCGAAGTGGGTCAATTTGGCTATCGCCCTTTCGTTGATTCAGCGCCAATCCTAGAGCGCCCCTTAGCTCAAAAAGCCGGGCTCGGCTGGACAGGAAAACATTCGCTTATTCTCGATAAAGACGCAGGTTCATGGTTCTTCCTAGGTGAACTGCTGGTTGATTTGCCATTACCAGTAGACCAAGCCAGTGAAGAAGCATGCGGAAAATGCCAAGCCTGTATCACCTCTTGCCCCACCCAAGCAATTGTCGATAACAAAGTTGTCGACGCGCGTCGCTGCATTTCCTATCTCACCATCGAACACGACGGAATCATCGCGCCAGAGTTTCGTAAAGCAATTGGCAATCGAATTTATGGCTGTGATGACTGCCAATTAGTGTGCCCTTGGAACCGTTACGCAGACTTGACGCAACACGATGACTTCCACCGGAGAGCGCCCTTCAACAACGCCTCGCTCATTACATTATTCCAGTGGGACGAACCGACTTTCCTTAGAAACATGGAAGGCTCCGCGATTCGCCGCATTGGCCACCTACAATGGCTCAGAAACATTGCCATTGCGATGGGCAACGCACCTTTCTCTCCACAAATCGTCACGGCTCTTGAGTCTCGCAAGGGAATGAGTGAGTTACTGGATGAACACATCAACTGGGCATTAGAGGAACAAGCAGCTCAAGCTGGCCACTTGTCCCTTGATGTAAAAAAGCAAAGGCTAATACGCATCGTCGATAAAGGGCTACCAAGAGATGCAAGATAACAACCACACATTTTTGCGTTGCAATATTTGATTCCCATCTCAAATTTCAAAATGTGGAAAAAATTAGCAAAGTTACTTACAAACTCGAAGACAAAAAAAGTTAAACACATATCCAATCAATGACTAGGATCAATAAAGCAGAGCTTAATGATCAAAAAGCAACGTCATCAAAATCAAGAAAAAACACAAAAACCTTTTAAAAACAAATAAATACAAATTTACGCATTTAAACATTAATTGTAAAAACGAAAAAAGATCCTTTCTTGACAAGAGGAATATTTTGTCTACTCATTGTTATCAACCAAGTTATCCACATTTTATTTTCTGTGGATAAGTCTGTTAATGAACAATGGAAAGACCCTATCTTTCTATGCTAAGAGAGACAGTGGTTTTTAAGGTAGAAAAGTGAAACGACAAAAACATCCGAACATCTGTATCGGACATGGGTTTCATTTTAGGGATTCATGCTTCGCAGCATTATTGAAAGAGCAGTACAGAAGGTGATGATCACCGCCTCATTGCGTGACGGAATAGCATCTTTCGTACGAGACAAGGAATTGTCATCGTTCGAAAATTGGTTGCGGGGGCCGGATTTGAACCGACGACCTTCGGGTTATGAGCCCGACGAGCTACCAAGCTGCTCCACCCCGCGTCCGTATTGTGTCACCGTTAAGCACAGTGAGAGCTTTGAAATTGGTTGCGGGAGCTGGATTTGAACCAAC
>NZ_NPKW01000889.1:0-980 GCF_002265885.1 Vibrio sp. 03_296 | reverse complement strand
GTGACAAGGTAACGCACCGTTATTCAGTTTAAACTGTTTTTCTGCACGCATGCGAAGACAGCTCAGCAGCTCATCGGAACTGGAAAAAWWAGATGCTGTACAACCACCAAACTGTGCTTTTAACTGACCACCAAATGCTGTGTATAGTGCAATCAATCCTGGTTCTGTACCAAGTCGCTCACCATAAGGCGGGTTACAAACAATCACACCATTCTCAAACTCTTGAGGACGTGACACTGTAGCGGCGTCACCCAACTTAAATTCGACTAAGATCCGCAACCCTGCTCTACGAGCCGTTATCTTGGGCAATTTTCAGCACTTTTTCATCGATTTATCAAAGCCATTAGAATCTTGCGCCAAACTTTTTTGACACCTCTTCGAGCAATTGACATTTGCTTCTGATTTTATTTCTGCCCACACTTCTTGGCTCGAAATCTTCAAGTGATTCAAAGACCCACTTTTCGCGTTTTACTCCAGGCGCCATGTTTGCTGCCATCATGGCCGCCTCTATCAACAACGTACCTGAACCACACATTGGATCCAAAGCGTTGTTCCTCTGTCCAGCTGAGCGAGATGATAGCAGCAGCCAAGGTTTCACGGAGTGGCGCTTTACCAGACGCAGGACGATAGCCACGTTGGTGCAAGCCATTCCCGACCATATCAACACCAAGAATCGCTTTGTCTTTGTGGAGACGAACATGAATACGCACATCCGGACGCTCTTTGCTGATATTTGGACGTGGTAGGTTTTTCTTTCGAAACAATCTACGATGCCATCTTTCACTTCATCGCACCGTACTGGCTGTTACGAATCTCACGGTTCGTGCCGTTGAAATCAACCACAAACTTCTTAGTGCTGTGGAATTGATTTACCCAATTGATAGAGGACGTTGCCTAAATACAAGTCCATATCACTTTGACAGGTAAACTCGGACAACACGCGAACAAAACGCGATGCCAATCTACTCCATAGACAGCAG
>NZ_NPKW01000888.1:0-933 GCF_002265885.1 Vibrio sp. 03_296 | reverse complement strand
CTCTTCTTGATCGTAGGTTTGTGCGATATTCCATGTTCGCCGTGTTTTGGCAAAACGCCATGCTCCTTCAAACTGCAGAAAATGCCGTGCATAATCGTCAGCCGGCGAATCGCCGTATTGGCGGTATTCTCCGCTGTAGGCCAACAAATAACGGTCTTCCCCTCGCACACCAATCGCCTGAAGATAAGGCGCTAATTGAACATAGTCAGATTGCTGCGCCTGCTGATCATCTGTTTGATACGTCACATTGTCATTTGAGCCGTAGCTCGCAGCGAGCTTGTGACTGGAAAATACGATGCCTGCAATGCCAATTATGCGATTTCGGTTGTTAACTCTGCATTGACTGGCAAACAAACGAGCAACCCGAAGATGGCACTAGATAAGCTGTCTCACTAACAAAAGCCTTGTAATACCGTCATGAAATAATTTGATATCCAACCACAGACTCCAGTTTTGCATGTACTGAATATCGTATTGGATTCGCTTTTCCATTTTATCGACCGTTTCGGTTTCGCCACGGTCATCCATTGATTTGTGCCCACCCCGTGATGCCAGGCTTAATTTTGTGTCTGATCATGTAATTATCGACCAACACTCGATATTCTTCATTGTGAGCAACCGCGTGTGGTCGCGGCCCCACAATCGACATCGAGCCTTGCAGTACGTTAATAAACTGCGGCAGTTCGTCTAGTGAGGTTCGGCGGATAAAAGCGCCAAATTTGGTCACGCGAGGATCATTCTTGGTGGCTGCGTCACTACCGCATTCATTTTCCATCACGCGCATGAACGAAACTCCACACTTTGATTTTTTTACCACCAAGGCCATAGCGGTCTTGCTTAAACAGTACCGGGCCTGGAGAGCTTAGCTTCACACCAATGGCAACAGCAACCAGTACAGGCAAAAGTCAAAGGGTGATCAGCGAACCAATTGAC
>NZ_NPKW01000887.1:0-540 GCF_002265885.1 Vibrio sp. 03_296 | reverse complement strand
ACGATGAAACCACCATCCGATTGAGTAGTAGGTTTTGAGTATACTTTTCGTCATCAATCCAAGCGTGGATTTGCATGCCGTTTTCGTGTAGCTCAAGGTTGGTCTTGTGGAAGTTCATTCCGCCTTCACGAGGGAATGAAACGGTATGACAATGCATGCCAACTGGCAGGCGTTCAGTTTCTTCTACACGAGCAATAAAGCCCGGAATGGAATCGATATCCACCTTCTCTGGTGTGTTACCAGCAAGACCCATGATGATGGCGATATCCGTATGGTGACCTTTCCCTGTCAGTGATAATGAACCATAAACATCAACGGTGATTTTAGTGATGTCACGATAATTTTCCCATGCGCGAAGATTCATCAATAAACTCTTACCGCTTCATTGGACCTACAGTGTGTGAGCTTGAAGGACCAACGCCGATCTTATAGATATCAAATACACTAATCATTTTGATTACCTCAAAAGTAAGCCTCCCAAGGAGGAGGGAGGCTTTATCTTATCGTTATGTCTTTTGTCTTTATTCTCATCTTACAGGG
>NZ_NPKW01000886.1:0-964 GCF_002265885.1 Vibrio sp. 03_296 | reverse complement strand
CAGAATATACGTGCACGCAGTGCTGACTGCTTGGGGCTTTCCATGGAGCGGAAGGGGCATTAGAGGTGGCGCGTCGTGCGCGTGGTACACCACGTATTGCCAATCGCTTGTTGCGCCGCGTGCGCGATTTTGCCGAAGTCAAAGGCAATGGTCACATCTGTGCAGATACTGCAGACAAAGCGCTCAACATGCTTGATGTGGACTCGAAAGGTTTTGATTACATGGACCGCAAGTTACTGTTGGCCATCATGGAGAATTGTGGTGGTCGGTTCGGTGCTTGGATAACATGGCAGCTGCAATCGGTGAAGAGAAAGATACGATTGAAGATGTGTTAGAGCCATATTTGATTCAGCAAGGTTATTTACAACGCACGCCTCGAGGGCGAATCGCAACCGATCGGGCGTATCTTCATTTCGGAATTGAAAGTAAGTTTGCAAGGCTAGGTATTAAATTTCCTAGCCTTTTCTTTAATGTGAGAAAGGTCACAATAAAGAAATCTAACTACCTCTAAATAGGTAATGCAAAATCGCGCATTGTAAACGTCTCGTAGCCATAATGAGGCGTGCATTTTCTTCTAGTTACCTGGCGTTAACAAAACATCTTGCATTTGCTTGATTTAGATCAAGTTGATTGTTTTTTAGACAGAAATGCCACGTGTTTCTTGATTCAAATCAAAGCGCTTTGCGTTTATAAAACTTTTGAAACCCTCAGTTTTTAGCAGTAGTATTAGCCGCAGCTATATTAGCTGACGCTTAACAATTAACTAACCAATGCGGTACATTTTGCAACAATTTGTTGGTTTAATTCAACACTATTCAAGAAAGTTCAACTCTTGATGATGATTTGTAAAATGTAGAGAGTGTCATTCAGCCGACACATAGGAGTTACCATGATTGACGTAGTTGATCTGTCGCGGTTGCAGTTTGCACTGACAGCGATGTATCACTTCCTATTCGTACCTTTG
>NZ_NPKW01000885.1:0-1442 GCF_002265885.1 Vibrio sp. 03_296 | reverse complement strand
TATATGTGGTTGTACAAGCTGTTTGCCTACATTGTGATGCCGCAAAAAAATCAGCAGGAATCACGTACATCTACTTTATCCGTGAAGCGAAGAAGCTGTGTCAAAAGAGTTTAAGCGCTGGTTTATACATCGCGGCAGAGGTCAATCCACTGATGCGTTATTTCAAAGAGCGTGAATTGCCGATCCCAACGCTATATTTGATGGGAGAGCGTGATTATATGTTTATTAAACCCGTCAAAGAGATGGTTGCTGCTCACACCCAGAGTGAGTTGCTAGAGATAAAAACTGTGGCCATGTGATGCAATGTGGAAAGCCCGACGAGTTAACCAGCATTCGATCGATTTATCCAACGCCAAATCTAATAAAACATGAGGAAGGCTAGTGCCTTCCTCTGTCAATTGCGCTCATTACTCAAGTACTTGCCCACAATGCCAGCAAGCTCCAAATTGACCTTCTATTTCTTCTCCGCACTGTGGGCATAGCCAATTTTGATGCGCTACTTGCTGCTTCACGAATAGGCTGGCTAATATCGCTTTAGCAAAATCGACTTTCTCAGGTTCCAATAGCCAAATGTATGGATTGGTATCCTCAGTTGCTGGTAACATCAACCTCTCAAGCAATAACCTCACCTCGAACCTCACATTGTACCGCTTCATTCATCAGTAATTGGCACACGATATGCGCTTCTATAGGCGTGTTGGCGGTGAATATCTTCATAAGTGAATTCCTTTTATGAAGAGAGTTGAGGTCTAAATTTACTCATGATCCATTTTACAGCGATAGGAAAGACACCCAATAACGCAAATGAGGCTAATACTGTCGGTGAAAGTATCCCCGACAACGAGTTGATGTCGGCCAATTGTGTCCCCGCATTTAGGTAGACAGCCGTACCAGGTAGCATGCCTATCTGGCTAGTAAGATAGTAACGACCAATGGAATTGGTGTTAAACCATTAGCAAATTAATCAGGAAAATGGGAAGACAGGGATCAAGCGTAATGAAAATAGATAAAAGGCGCCATCCTTTTCAACGCCTTGGTTGATCGCGCTAAGTTTGTCTCCAAAACGTGCCTGCACCCAATCTTTTAGCAGGTAGCGACTACTCAAAAATGCGATGGTTGCCCCAATGGTGCTGGCAAACGAGACAAGAAGTAGGCTATACCAAAACCAAACAGAGCAGCGCCTAATAGCGTGACGACGGTAGCTCCAGGAACTGAAAAGGCGGTAAGACCAACGTAAATGACAAAATAGCTTATTGAAGCAAACAGAAATTTTTCTTCAATAAAACTGTTCAGGGCAAGTTGTTGTGCTTTAGCGTTGTCGAGTGTGAGGTATTGACTAAAATTAACCGCCAATAAAATAATGGTCGCGATAAGCAAGATTCCGAATACGAGTTTTTTGTTCATTCAATTTTTCTCCAGATAGCTTGGTTATCAGACCTGAT
>NZ_NPKW01000884.1:0-974 GCF_002265885.1 Vibrio sp. 03_296 | reverse complement strand
AAATAAATCCAAGCTCTCATTACAGCCTCCCCTAATTGTTTGTGCCAYATGGTTTGGTGAGTTCCCTGACGGGAATCCAGACCAAAGTCGTCTGTTTGTCTGCGACCATGAACTGGTAATCTTTGTCACCGGATGTCAATGTTTGCTCACCCGATGAGACAACTTCACTCATTACATTGACTCTTGCTGGTAAGGTTTGCCAGCTACGAGTATCCGGTTGCTCTGATTAACGCGTTCCAACGTTAACAACAGATTGCCAACATCATCGCCTTTAGCGGCTTCTTTACGCAGTTGATCTTTGGCCACCACCCGCAATGCCTGGCGATCACCATCGAAGGCAAACGCTCACTTAAATCGTACTTCGCCATCTGATCGACATCTGCCAATAACTGGCTTTCCAGTTTCTGTTGATYCAAACGCAATGGGGAAAAGCGCTGATAATTTTGGCTTGGGTAATAAGGCAGCGCGAGAGAATACAGTGCGCCAATGCCTCGACTGTCATAGACAGGTAAATCTATTCGCCAGCCTTGGAGCGCTTCAACAACCCCTTGCTCTTCAATAACAATCACGCGGCCTTGTTCACCTGCAAAGGTGTCGTTTTGCTTTACCGTAGCGTTTTCTAATTTGGCCAATCCTCACGCATGCCCAGCTTTTTCGCCACCAGCATGGTTCTTTCAATCACCACGGGGTTATTGGGACTCACCGCTAACGCTCTGCGGTAATCAACATAAGCACCATTGAGATCTTTTGAGGCTTCATACAAAAGACCCGAGAGGAAAAACAGATAGCCATTTTGCACCGATTGCAAGGTTTTCCCTGCATCAGGGTAGTTTGCCRGCACACTGCCTAAATTG
This sequence comes from Vibrio sp. 03_296, assembly GCF_002265885.1. Classification (NCBI taxonomy): domain Bacteria; kingdom Pseudomonadati; phylum Pseudomonadota; class Gammaproteobacteria; order Vibrionales; family Vibrionaceae; genus Vibrio; species Vibrio sp. 03_296. The sequence continues at coordinate 120 of NZ_NPKW01000884.1, read as the reverse complement.
GTCGACATACCGATTTTTTTGCATATCGCGCTCAGCAGACTGGAGATCGTCTTCACGTGCTTTACGCGCGGCTTCCTGGACTTGATTAGCGCGACGCATTTCAACCAATGCCCCTCCAAG
>NZ_NPKW01000883.1:0-1856 GCF_002265885.1 Vibrio sp. 03_296 | reverse complement strand
TTTGGAAAGAATTGATAGATATAGGCTAACTATTGTTCATAACTTTGAACACGTCGCACAATGGCCAAACCATCGTGCCAGATGAATAGGTGAGATTCATAGTTTGAAACATCCTATTCATTCTGTTCATTTGTTGAAACAGTGTTAACGCATTTCTTAACCAAATTTGTCACGCAATTTGTCGGTTTTGTACACATAGAAAAAAGATGGCTTGACCATCTTTTTGAATAGAATAACTGAAAATTTAACACTTCAGGTTAGAAATTGCTCAGTGGTTGGTACCACCCATACACATTGGGCTATCTGGCGCGCCATCTCGCTGTAGCTTCCATTCCTGATCAGTATAGGTATGAATCGCCAAAGCGTGGATGTTATTTTCCAGCTCATTCGCCAATGCTTGATTCACTAAACGATGTCTGGCGATCAATCTTTTACCTTCAAAAAGATCGCTCACCACAATCACCTTGAAGTGACTTTCCGAACCCGGTGGTACATTGTGCATGTAGCTCTCATTCACCACACTCAAGTGACTAGGTTCAAATGTATTGTGTAATTTTGTCTCTATGATTTCTTGAATCATATTCAAACCCTCTCTACTCACCGACTATAAGTATAAGTCGAACCAACGTGAAATTTCTTACACACACTTAAATAACAGCCATCATTCTAACAATGTCTCACTACTTAGACGAAGATCCCTGAGTGTTTTTTGCTAGCTGTGCCTATCTTGTTTGCTATCCTTCTGCGAGAATATCGTAACTAACAATGAAACAAACACCATTGTATGAAAACCGAACTCAATCTCTTTGACCGACAACTCACCCTCATTCAGATACCCAAACAACGCCAATGAAACCCTGCAAGCATGGGACGCGGGCGATGAATACTTGATCAATTATGTGGAAGAGTTGGCCTTAGACACCCCACAGTAATATTCTTATCCTGAACGATCACTTCGGCGCTCTATCATGCTGGTTTTCTGCTCAACACCAAGTCACTATGATGAGCGATTCTTTTATCTCTCAGCAAGGGACAAAAGAAAWTTACAACGAAATCAATGCCGTGAAGTAAAGCTACTGACAACGCTAGACGCAATTCCAGTAGAGACCAATTTGGTGTTATTTCAACTTCCCAAAAACAACCGTCATTTGACTTTGGCAGTTAACTCAATTGCGAAACGACTCTCACCAGACGTCCCAGTGGTCGCCGTGAATAAAGCCAAAGAAATCCATACCTCAACCCTCAAACATGTTTGAAAAGTACCTAGGACCACAAAAACCTCCCTTGCTTGGAAAAAACATCGTCTCKKTTTTTGCCAAGCAGACTGTGCGCAAATGAATGACATCAGCCCAGTGACTCGTTGGAATGTTGAAGAACACAAGATGACACTCAACAACTTGCCAAACGTCTATTCTGGTGAGAGTCTCGATTTGGGCGCGCGTTTTATGCTCGAGCACATCCCGCAAGATGAGAACCTCAAGCACATTATCGATTTAGGCTGCGGGTAACGGGGGGTGTTATCCGTCAAAAGCCGCGCAGCTCAAACCCGAAGGGCGAAAGTTAAACCTTGGGTGGGATGAAAAAGCTACATGGGCCATTGAGTCCGCTCGCCTCAATTTACAAAGAAAAATGTCACAGTGCCAATAGATGCTGAGTATATTGCCAATAACTGTTTGGACGGGTTTGCTGGCGAGATCGCGATCTCGATTTTATGCAACCCCCCTTTCCATCAACAACAAGCGATCACGGATCACATTGCTTGGCAGATGTTTTGCGACTCCAAACGCGTCCTTAAAAGAGGGGGAAAACTGCAGGTGATTGGTAATCGCCACCTTGGTTATGATGGCAAACTCAAA
>NZ_NPKW01000882.1:0-428 GCF_002265885.1 Vibrio sp. 03_296 | reverse complement strand
GTGGGTGGTAAAGGTGGCGGCCGTCCTGATATGGCACAGGCTGGTGGTACCAGATAGCTCGGCTCTACCTTCAGCTCTGGCATCTGTCGACGCGTGGATCGCTGAACGTCTTTAATTTATAAATCATAACGCTCAATCAAAGTTTTTTTGATGAGCGTATTTTTTGTGTCAACCAAGTGGTTTAATTGGCGGAAATTTAAACAGACCAATTAAACTGCTTGGTTTTTTATGTAACTACTGCGGAATATTTGTCAGATCAAATAGGAAGTGGTCCGAATGAGACTTTGGTCTTGGGAAGGTGAAGACTGGTGAAAAAATCCCTTATCGTGCAAAAGTTCGGCGGAACCTCTATGGGTTCGATTGAAAGAATTCATACAGTGGCTGAACACATCATTAAGGCGAAAAATGATGGTAATCAAGTTGTCGTT
>NZ_NPKW01000881.1:0-681 GCF_002265885.1 Vibrio sp. 03_296 | reverse complement strand
AACGGCAGCCCAAGTCTCAGTCAAGAGAATGTTAGAGCGAGCGAAACCTGTATAAGCAGGAATGGCTCTTGCAGGGAAAACCTAAGCAGATAGAGATGGATGGACAAGCCATTCCTCTTTCTACTTATGGGTGGGTGCCCTTAATTGGTGAAAATGGGCAGCCAGATTGTCAGAGATGGTTAGACTTTCACTCTCCAGAACGTCGTATTTTGGAATCTCATTTAACCAATGTAAGCGARAGTAAGATAAATGAAACCTATCAATGTCAATTTAACTACCAGAATGGCTTATTAATTGTGGTAAGTCAGCAACATAAGATATTGAAAATTAGTGTACGAAAATATGGCAGATGATTATTTTTGACGCATTGGTCTATTTTGATATTCAAAGATAGGTATAATAGCCGAAAACCTATAAGTGAAAGGTTGAGTATGAAACAAAATCAAAACGGTTTTTCTTTGGTTGAATTGGTTGTGGTGATTGTGGTTGTCGGTTTATTGGCAGTTGCAGCGCTACCACGATTCTTGGATGTCACTGACGCTGCGAAGAAAGCCAGTATTGAAGGTGTGGCAGGTGGATTTGCGACGGGGGTTTTATCTGCGCGCGCGCAGTGGGAAGCCGAAGCTCGTCCGTCAAGAAACATCAATAGCCAAGAGCAAAATACCGTCAACTACGATGGTG
>NZ_NPKW01000880.1:0-865 GCF_002265885.1 Vibrio sp. 03_296 | reverse complement strand
TCTCGTACGAAAGATGCTATTCCGTCACGCAATGAGGCGGTGATCATCACCTTCTGTACTGCTCTTTCAATAATGCTGCGAAGCATGAATCCCTAAAATGAAACCCATGTCCGATACAGATGTTCGGATGTTTTTGTCGTTTCACTTTTCTACCTTAAAAACCACTGTCTCTCTTAGCATAGAAAGATAGGGTCTTTCCATTGTTCATTAACAGACTTATCCACAGAAAATAAAATGTGGATAACTTGGTTGATAACAATGAGTAGACAAAATATTCCTCTTGTCAAGAAAGGATCTTTTTTCGTTTTTACAATTAATGTTTAAATGCGTAAATTTGTATTTATTTGTTTTTAGAAGGTTTTGTGTTTTTCTTGATTTTGATGACGTTGCTTTTTGATCATTAAGCTCTGCTTTATTGATCCTAGTCATTGATTGGATATGTGTTTAACTTTTTTTGTCTTCGAGTTTGTAAGTAACTTTGCTAATTTTTCCACATTTGAAATTTGAGATGGGAATCAATATTGCAACGCAAAAATGTGTGGTTGTTATCTTGCATCTCTTGGTAGCCCTTTATCGACGATGCGTATTAGCCTTTGCTTTTTTACATCAAGGGATCAAGTGGCCAGCTTGAGCTGCTTGTTCCTCTAATGCCCAGTTGATGTGTTCATCCAGTAACTCACTCATTCCCTTGCGAGACTCAAGAGCCGTGACGATTTGTGGAGAGAAAGGTGCGTTGCCCATCGCAATGGCAATGTTTCTGAGCCATTGTAGGTGGCCAATGCGGCGAATCGCGGAGCCTTCCATGTTTCTAAGGAAAGTCGGTTCGTCCCACTGGAATAATGTAATGAGCGAGGCGTTGTTGAAG
>NZ_NPKW01000088.1:0-12205 GCF_002265885.1 Vibrio sp. 03_296 | reverse complement strand
GAGCTTCCTCTTGATGAACGCTTCCGGCACTTGCCCGGATGTGGTGTCAGGCTTCCCCAGTTACTGCACTGGCTCCCTGTTAACAATGCCACCCTCAAGCACAGCATAGGTCTGACTGAGTATTGGGCTTTGCGATGTTTCGGACGCTTACCCACCTATGCTGCCGAAGCAGGTTCACTTACGTTGTGTACTGTTAACTTCCTATTGCTTCCTTCAGACTCTGCCGTTGGCCAGCAACGCCCTTGCAATTCGGATTATCTTCCCCTCAGTCAGGGCGATTCGGGCTTCTTTCAACCCGACGGGTTTGCCAGCTTCGCTGGGCAAACAAAAAAGCCCAGCATAATGCTGGGCTAACGATCATCCATTCTGACGACAAATGGAAAGCAGTGCTTGCACTGGATGAAGAGGTTGAACGCCTTCAAACCGCTTCACCTGAGAGCGACATGAGTAACCGGTGATCAAGCAACGCTCTTTTGGTAATGCCTCCAAACTTGGCTGCCAGCTCAAGGCGTAAATATCTTTCGACATTTTTAGCTTGTCACTTTCGTGGCCAAACGTGCCAGCCATACCACAGCAGCCAACTGGAACGGTATTAAGCTGAGCGCCAAAATGGGTAAAAATAGTGCCCCATTCTTTTTCCGCGTTCGGTAACTTAGTCTTTTCTGTACAATGCGCCAGCAAATACCAAGGTGGCTCTGCACTGCCCTTTGTCACATCAAACTCTGCTAGACGAGGCAGTAACCACTCGTGCGCAGTGAGCACTTGAAAATCACCCCGTTTGTCGCCCAAGATCTCTTGATATTCATCGCGATAACAAAGCACCAATGCAGGATCGACACCGACCATAGGAATCGCTAAATCGGCCACCAGCTCTAAGAACTTTGCCGTATCACTCGCTGTCGCCGCAAAACGCTTTAAAAAGCCTTTGATGTGTTGCGCTTTACCATTGGGTTTGAACGGCAGCAATATCGGCGTCTTACCTAAACTCGTGACTAACGTAGCGAAATCTTCAACAACCTGTGCATCGTAGTAGCTGGTAAAGGGATCTTGAACAATCAAGACGTGATCGCGTTTTTCATCACTTGAAAGCGCATTTAACTGTTGTAAATCAAACTCTTTAAGTGTTGCCAGTCGCTGTTTCAAGGTCGGAACCGACAGCAAAGGCGTGTCCACGTACCCTACCGTTTTCTCCGTTAAGCTTTGCATCCACGACTGGCGAATCACGCCATTAATCAAGCGTGGCGCTTTAGACATGATCGGCAACAAGCTCTCGATGTTCGCAACCAGATAATCCTTCGCTGGGCGTTGATAACGGCTGTGGTAGATGTTGAGAAAGCGCGAACGGAAGCTCGGCACATCGACTTTAATCGGGCATTGGCTGGCACACGCTTTACACGCCAAACAACCATTCATAGCCTCATACACCTCATGAGAGAAATCGTACTCATGACGCTGATTAATTCGATTACGGACTCGATCAAGCATGTTCTTAATGGTCGGAGAACCCTGTAGGGTTTGAGCTTCCAAATCCAAAATATCAATGCCCTGCTCAGTCAACTGGCGCAGCCATTCACGAACCAAACCTGCACGACCTTTTGGTGAATGGCGTCTGTCTGCCGTCACTTTCATCGAAGGACACATTGGCGAACTTGTGTCGTAGTTAAAACACAAACCATTGCCATTACATTCCATCGCCTGTTTGAAGCTATCACGGACCTTGACATCGATTTGTCGGTCAAAGTACCCACGTTTCGTGTCCGAGACTTTGACGAGTTCGGCATCGCTACCCAGTGGTGTACAGATCTTACCCGGATTCATTTTATTGTAAGGATCGAACGCCGCTTTAATGCGTCTTAGCTCGGTAAACAACTCCTGGCCAAAAAAGTCAGGGCCGTATTCAGAGCGAAAACCCTTACCATGCTCACCCCACATCAAACCGCCATATTTCGCCACCAATTTGACAACCTCATCGGACACCTCATGCATGAGCAACTCTTGTGTCGGGTCGCAAAGATCAAGTGCTGGGCGTACATGCAAAACCCCAGCATCCACATGGCCAAACATGCCGTACTCGAGATTTTTACTGTCCAGCAGTTGACGAAACTCAGCGATAAAATCGGCCAAGTTTTCTGGTGGCACGCAGGTATCTTCCGCAAACGCGACCGGTTTGGCTCGTCCTTTCGCTGCACCAAGCAATCCAACCGCTTTCTTACGCATGTTGTAGATGCGCCCTAAGCTAGCGACGTCGTTACACACTTGATAGCCAATAATGCCGGCTTCACCCTGTTCTAGCATGCTATCGAGCTTGCTGGTCAGCGCGGCAATCTGCTCTGCGACTTCCAGCTCATTTTCACCTGCGTATTCCACCATGTTTAAACCGAGCATTTCCTGCCCTGGTACATCGGTAATCAAATCACTCACGCTGTGCCAAACAATGTCTTGCTTGGCAAGATTCAGGACTTTGGAATCAACGGTTTCAACAGACAGCGCTTTTGCCTCAACCATAAAGGGAGCATTACGTAGCGCCGCGTCGAAACTGTTGTATTTTACATTTACCAGCGTACGCGCTTTAGGAATCGGCGTGAGGTTGAGTTTGGCCTCAGTGATGAACGCCAGTGAACCCTCGGCACCACAGAGTACGCGAGTGAAGTTAAACTCGCCGGTTTGTTCTTCAATCGCATTTTTTAAATCATAACCGGTTAGAAAGCGGTTCAATGGCGGGAACTTGTCTACAATCTGCTGACGTTTTTCACGACATACCGATTCCGTGACTTGCAAGGCCGTGTGGGCAAATTGTCCTTCTTCGGGTAATCCTCTCGATAGATCCGATTCGAGCATTGAGCCATCGGCAAAAACGGCTTGCAGTGACAAAACATGATCGGACGTTTTACCGTATTTCAATGAACCTTGCCCAGAGGCATCGGTATTAATCATCCCACCCAGCGTTGCGCGATTACTGGTCGACAAGTCTGGAGAGAAGAAAAATCCATATGGCCTCACAGCATCATTCAGTTGATCTTTCACTACGCCTGCTTGAACACGCACCCAGCCTTCTTGCTCGTTGATCTCCAAAACTTTGTTCATATGGCGAGAGAGATCAACCACAATCCCTTTAGTTAAAGATTGGCCATTGGTGCCCGTACCGCCGCCTCTTGGAGAAAAGGTGATGCGCTCAAATAAGGGGTTTAGGCTAAGCTTGCAGATGAGTGCGACATCTTGTGTGCTTTTTGGTAAAAGTACAGCTTGAGGTAACTGTTGATACACGCTGTTATCAGTCGCAACAGCAAGGCGACTTGCGTAATGAGATTCAATGTCACCGTTGAAACCAGCTTGCTCAAGCTCTTTGAGAAAACTAAGAACAACGGGATCGACATCCGATTGAGAATTAAGTCTTGGTAACATTTGCTTCCTGCCCCTACAACACTGATCCTATCAGCCACGGGTTTATGATTAGAGTTAGAAATTAATCTTTGAATTTCGTCACTTTACAACATTTAAAAAGGTGATCAAAACAGAATCTGAATGCAAAAATGAAAGTTGTACTTTCTTTTCCGGTGATACCCACCTAAAGTCATTGAAAGACCATATGTAAAGAACTTAAACAGAGCATTGATAATGAAAAAAACAGAGTCGTTACGACCGAAGATATCTTGTTAAAACTGTGTCAGTCCGTATCTGGAGTGCTCACTTCTGCCACCTCTTCTCAAATTCACTATTCTGCAATGGTGCAGAAAATCAACAAAACCAGCCTAAAGCCTGATTTCGGCTGTTTTGTTCTTTTTGATGGTGGTTTTACTGGCCTTGTCGTCATCAACTTTACCGCAAAAGCAGCATTAGAGATTTACACCAATTACATGCGTAATATGGGCATGCCAGAAGAAGAACTGGCCGTGTTGCACACCTCAGATGAAGTGGGTGATGTACTGGGTGAGTTGATGAACCAATTAGTCGGCGATTTCACCAATAAAATTCGCAAAGAACTGCAAACCAACATCACCCAAAACCAGCCAAAAATGCTGTCTCTGAACAAACAGGTTATTCTTTCGGTGGATACCAACCTAGACCGCCCACAAGCGCGTCGCGTGACCTTCTCAACGGCAAATAACAACATCTTCTACTTAGAGCTTGCGATGGATAAAACTGAATTTATTCAGCTTGAAGATTTCGAAGTCGCTGAAGATGAGAATCCGGATGATATTTTAGAAGCGGCGCAAGCAAACATGCGCGGCAAGAAAGCAGAGAGCAACTCATCAGAAGAGGAATTAGACATTACCTCAGATTTGCTTGATGAACTGGGTATATAAGCCTTTTCGCAATATCTAGCCAGCGAAAGCCGTGTCCACTGTGACACGGCTTTTTTGTCACCGCGCCTCTCGCAAGGATTCAAATTTTGTCGAAAAAAAGGTATGATGTCCGACTTTGCTGATTGAGTTAGGTTTTTGCCATTGTCTATGGATAAACAAAAAGCGCTGAAGAAAATTGCCAAATGCCTAGAGCTAGGCAACTCCGCCAATGTCAACGAAGCGGCCAACGCGATTAAGATGGCGCATCGCTTGATGCTCAAGTATGGCCTCGACAAAGACGATATCGAGTTCATTAAGATGGGAAAAACTCAATCAACCCATCTTCTGCCTGCGAGTATCAGTTCCGTCTTACTGCGTGTTATTCGTGGCATCAATACCAAATTTGGTGTAGAAGCAGTGTTGCTTAACCATAAGGGACTCAAACGCTTAGAGTTCATTGGTGAAGCTGACCGTGCTATTTTCGCCGCTTTCGCCTTTGACATTATTTACCGTGAAATGAACGAAAGCACGGGCCAATTCCGCAATAGCTTTGCAGGCTCTGGCACCTCTTCACTTGAGGTGACACGACGAGTCAACTCGTTTGTCTCTGGCTGGGTAGAAGGCGCGTTGGAAAAACTGCCCGTGATCACGCCTGATGAAGAATCGGCTAACAAAATCAATAACTACATCGATAAAGAGTTCCAAAACATCGATCGTGAAACCTTTAAGCAGCAACTGCGTGAGGCGATGAAAAATCTCACCGCCGATTACGAAGTGGGCCTAAAAAAAGGGCGCAAAGTGTCGGTAAACCGCCCAGTTGGCGGTGCGCAAGCGATGAAACAAATCGAAAAAAGATAACCTTACACTGACATTTCTCTCATTGACTTGCTGAATAATCCGCACGGAGGCAGCAGTTAGCCTCTGAATGTACATGGAGAGATGACTTTGAAAAAAGTTTCTATTGCTTTAGCAATTCTTCTGACTCTAAGCGGATGTCAGGCAACTCAACGTCAGAATGCAACCACTGGCGAATCTGAAACCAACTCAGCCACCAAAGGCGCACTGATTGGTGCGATTGCAGGCGCAGTAGCCGGCGCGGCAACTGGCGATAAAAAAGATCGTGGTAAACGTGCCCTGATCGGCGCAGCAGGTGGAGCCGCTATTGGTGGTGGTGTTGGGTATTACTTTGACCAACAAGAGAAAGCCTTGCGTGAAGCACTGCTTAATTCTGGCGTTCAGGTCGAACGTGTTGGCGAAAATCAATTGCTGTTACGTCTTGAAAATGGCATCGGTTTTAGCTCAAGCTCTTATGCTCTGGATAGCAGCATTCACAATACCCTTAAAGGTGTGGCTCAAATCTTAGTTGAGTACCCAGATACCAGCTTAGTGATTGATGGCTTTACTGACAGCACAGGCAATGATGCCTCTAACCAAATTCTCTCCGAGCGTCGCGCTGAATCCGTCCGTAGCTTCCTGATTTCTCAAAACGTTGCTGCAGGCCGAGCCGTCGCACGAGGCAACGGTGAACGTTACCCTCTTTGCACCAACAGCACCGCAGAAGGCCGAGCGTGTAACCGCCGTGTCGAAATACAAATCCTGCCACTCAAGTAATAACACAAAGTTGGCAATTTTGGCTTAGCTGCTGATTTCACATTAGGTTCAGTCTATAATTTGGACTGAACCTAACCTCTAGAGATCCCATTTTGCGCAAACCCATTTTGCTTGTTACTTCGCTCATGTTCCTGATGCTTTCTTTTGGCTCTCATGCGGAAAGTACACAGGAGTTAACAGCAAAAGCCAATCAGCAAGATCCCAAGGCACAATATCAGCTCGCGGTTCAACTCGAACAGCACCAAGATGACACGGCTTCTGTCGATGCTTTCTATTGGTACCAACAATCGGCTGAGTTAGGGTACGAGCCTGCCCAGTTTAAACTCGCACAAGCTTTAGAAAGCGGCATAGGGACGCAAGTCAATATTAAAAGCGCCGCAAATTGGTACCTCCACTCGGCACTTCAAGGTAATCAAGCTGCCCTACTGCGTTTGGGTAATCTCTATGAACAGCACGGCAATGAATTTAGCAATCTTGAACTTGCTCAGCAGTGGTTTGGTATTGCGGCAAAAACCAATCCGCAAGCCGATCAAGAATACAATCGCATACTTGAACTTAAATTCAACCAGTTGCGTGCTAAGCAAGTCTCTGCGATATCGCAGCTCGATAACGCTTTGGCAGAACCCGTTGACGAGCATTCGCTCACATCAAACCAAACCAATTTCTCGCAAAAAAACCGTGCTTCTGTAGTCAGTGATTGGATCCCTATTGCTCTCTTGCTCACCGTTATTCTTGTAGCCGTCTCTTTAGCGCGCACAATACGAAAACGTCGACTCACTCAGCAAATAGACCACGACTTAACACTAGAAAAGGAACTGAAAAGTCAGCAGTTCAGTAACAAGCAGTTAAAACGCCAGTTAGAAAAAGTCTTTAACGAGTACAAAAAGCTGCAGAATCAACAAAAAAATCATAAGGTAGCGCTGGCTTGCGCGATGTTTGGTTACCTGCCAAGTAACATTCCTGACGAAAAGTCGATCAAAATTCGCTTCCGCCAGCTTTCGAAACTCTACCACCCAGATGCCAGGGGTAGTGAAGAGGAAATGAAGCGTCTAAACGGAGCATTAAAAGTACTATTACAGAATGTTACAAATAAGCAACATAACAATTGTTGATATATCAATCAAAACACGAAACACCCATACAATCTACTCTCGCAATCGATTACGCTCTCAAATTTTATTTACAGACATTTAACACCCATAGAAAAGTTATGGCATAATAGCGCCGCAAAATAACACCTAACCAAGACTCTAGGTGGGGAGAACGAGATGTTTACAATTGAAGGCACCTGCGATTGGTGCAAAAAGCCAAGAATGCTGACTAGACATGACTATCTTGATGGCAAATGCCATCATGCATGTCAAGAATGCAATGACATTGCGAAAATTGATGTGCGCTTGTTTAACATTGGTGAACAACAGATGCGTGATCGTCAAATGTTAAGTTCATAGTGTCAGCTAGCCGCACTTTATCGTAAATAAAAAATCAATAAGCTTGGATAACCACTCTAGGAATGAATCAAGCGTCAATGGATGATTTCGATACCCTCTCTTTGCAGAGGGTATTTTTTATCGTCAGTGCCAGCTTCCCCTTCGCTTCTTCTACCCATTTTTCTCCTCAAACAGACAGACCTTCGCATAACGAGAAATATTCAACTATCTTTCTGAAGCATTGTGCAATCGAATACATTTGTGACATCACTCTAATAATGCAACATAAACCATCGTTACATTACTTATAGTGACAAAGATCACTGAAGAGTTTTCGTTCTTGCATAGAATAACCTTCCATGCAATTACAAGGATTCACCATGAAGAGTCGCTTTGAGAACGCGCTGGCAAGCGCACCAGAATCACTTTCACGCCATCTAGCGCCTATCATTTTGGCTGCTGACTTTGATGCTTCCCTTTCAACAGTTCAGTTTGATGAGTTACTCAAGCAAACAGGGATGACCGATAACCAACTGCGCGTTGCGCTGCTTCCCTTTGCTGCCGCCTACTCTTACGCGCCCATCTCTGAGTTTTATGTTGGCGCGATCGTTCGTGGCCTATCTGGTACTCTTTATTTTGGCGCTAATATGGAGTTTGATGGAGTCCAACTTGGACAAACAGTTCATGCTGAACAATCGGCGATCAGCCATGCATGGATGAAAGGCGAGCAAGGTCTTTCAGACATCACCATTAATTTCAGCCCTTGTGGCCACTGCCGTCAATTCATGAATGAATTATCCAGTGCCAAAGAGCTTAAGATTCAATTGCCAGAGCGCGAAGAAAAGAAACTACACGACTATCTGCCAGATTCATTTGGCCCTTCAGATTTGGGCATCGAATCCGCATTAATGAGCCAAGTCCATCATGGTTTCACCACTGAAGATGATGATGCCTTAATGCAACGTGCGGTTGAAGCGATGAACCGCAGTCATGCACCTTATACACACAACTTGAGTGGCGTGGCATTGCAAACGGAAAGTGGACGAGTTTATCTGGGTGCATACGCCGAAAACGCCGCTTTCAACCCAAGCCTTCCACCACTGCAAGTGGCTTTAATTCAGTTGCTTCTAGCAGGCGAGAGATTTGAAAATATTCAATCGGCGGCGCTTGTTGAAAGCCATAAAGGCAAAATTAGCCACTTAGCATGCACTCAGTCAACACTGGAAGCCTTAAAACCCGACATTCCAGTGAGTTATCTCAGCCTATAGCGATATCTCGTCAGCCCTACTTTACGTAGGGCTTTCTTTAAAACCACAAAGCAAACGTTTGCTTTGTGGGTCAAATTGAGTATGATCGGCGGCAATTTTATTCTCTCTGATTACTTTTAAAGGAAGCACTATGTTCGGTACCGCGACTCGCGAAAGCGCCACACGCGTATTACTTTTAGGCTCTGGTGAACTCGGTAAAGAGGTGGCAATCGAATGCCAACGTCTTGGTCTGGAAGTGATTGCCTGTGATCGTTACCCTGATGCACCCGCGATGCAAGTAGCACACCGCAGTTATGTTTTCGACATGTTAGATGCAAGCGAGTTAGAAAAAGTTATCGCCGTAGAACAACCTGCGTTTGTGGTTCCGGAGATCGAGGCCATCGCAACAGACAAGTTGGTAGAACTTGAGGAACAAGGCTTAAACGTGGTTCCTAGTGCAAAAGCAACCAAACTTACGATGAACCGTGAAGGGATTCGTCGTTTAGCTGCAGAAGAGCTTGGCCTCACTACCTCACCCTATCGCTTTGCAGATAACTATCAGCAATTTGTCGAAGCCGTTGAAGCGGTGTCGATTCCTTGCGTTGTAAAACCCGTGATGAGTTCTTCTGGCAAAGGACAAAGCGTGATTAAATCTCCAGCCGACATTGAGAAAGCATGGCAATACGCTCAAGAAGGCGGTCGCACAGGCGCTGGACGAGTGATTGTTGAAGGCTTTATCGACTTCGATTATGAGATCACTCTTCTTACCGTCCGCGCGGTTGATGGCGTGCATTTCTGTGCACCAATTGGCCATCGACAAGAAGATGGGGATTATCGTGAATCGTGGCAACCACAAAAAATGTCTGAAAATGCTATCAAAGCCGCAGAATACACCGCCGAGCAGGTCGTCAATGCGTTAGGCGGCTACGGTCTTTTCGGTGTAGAACTTTTCGTCAAAGGTGACAAGGTGATCTTCAACGAAGTCTCCCCTCGCCCGCACGATACTGGGCTAGTAACGCTCATCTCTCAAGAAATGTCTGAATTTGCTCTCCACGTTCGCGCATTTACTGGCATGCCAGTCAACAAGATTACCCAATACGGCCCTTGCGCGTCAGCGGTGATTTTAGGCAATGGTCAGTCAGAGAACATTCGCTTTGACGGGATGTCTGACGCTCTTGAACAACCGCAAACCCAGTTACGTCTTTTTGGCAAACCCGATATTAATGGTCGTCGTCGTTTAGGCGTGGTGTTGACACGTCGTTCTAGCACTGAAAAAGCAGTGGATGCGGCAATAGAAAGTGCCAAGAAAATCAAAGTAATTTACTGAATATCGTTTTTCGGTTCAGCCGATTAAAAAGGGTAGCTCACGCTACCCTCTGTTATTTGTCGCTTTCAATAACGTAGACTTCTTCGCTAAAGCGACTTAAGCCTTGTTTTGCAATTTTGGGATGATGTTCATCCGCAATGTCTTGATGCAAACGTGTCACACGCATGCCCGAAAATAAGTGTTCTATCTCTTTTTGAGCCACCGAAAACGGAGGGCCAGACATCTCTTGCTGAGGGTAATCTAAACTCACCAGTAAAATACGCCCGCCAGGATTTAATAGACCACGAATGCGTTGTACATACTCCACTCGCATCTCTTTTGGCAACGCGATCAGTGCAGCACGGTCGTATATCAAATCTGCTTTACTGAGCGGAGCGGTGAAAAAATCCCCCGCGTAAATAGCCAACTCATCAAACTGATAGAGCTCATGTTGGTCGGAAATCGGAATCACCGTCGGAGTGTAGAAGTGCTCTGCAAAAAATGACCGCACAGCAATCAAACTAAGTTCAGCGCCTTCAACGTGATCATGTTTTGTGGCTAACCACGCAAGATCTTCTGTTTTGCCACAAAGTGGAACCAAAACCGTTTCTTCTCGCTTCGGCGCCAATGCAGACCAAAAACGGGTCAACAGTGGGTTAACGTCTTCCAAATGGAAGCCAATCTGATTGCTGGCCCATTTGTTGTGCCAAAATTCTGCATCTATCATCGTGATTTGTATCTTTCTTTTGAACTGACCTGCGCCATAGCCTAACCAATAATTAACATTGAAAACAGTGAAAAGTGGTTTTCGTTCATATTTCGTTAATCCTAGAAATGTAGAGTGTATGACTGAAATCGGAGGATTATGCAGTGTGTGACACTGCGCACATAAGAGAAACATATACACTTATCTTGATTGTTTCCTGACAGTGCGCCCCCATAACTTAAGTAACTTGACTGTGTTTTAGACCTTTTAACTCCCCGTTTACTAAAACAACGCAAGTTAAGGAGAGTGAATGAGCTTATTTCTTCGTACTACCGCATTGATGCTTTTGGTACTAAGCCGTGCACCTGCGTTTGCAGCCATTCCCACCGCGCCATCGAACCAAGAAAAACAGCGCGAAACCAGCCAAAATGAAGTGTGCTCAAAACTGTTTAAACACAGCTTGAGCGGTTTATACGGCATTCAATCCACTGATACGCGACCACTTCAACCCTACACTGATTTCGACGTGCTTTATAGCAAAGCACATCAAGCGCAATTTGAGCTCGAGACCATCGTAAAGAGCACGGCGCTGTTGACGGATACTCAGCCCTATTTTGCTGGTGTGAAGTCACAACAACGTGCAAAACAAAAAATTGCCTTGGAACTTAATCATCAACCAGAGCGTATTACTGACCTCGCTAGGGCAACCATTGTGGCCGATGACGTGGCTAGCCTTGTTAGTGCCTACGAGGCTTTAGATCGAGAAACACGCATCGTAAAGGTGAAAAACCGCTTTAAGAGCCCAGGTGAGTCTGGATATCGCGACCTCAACCTGTTGGTGCAACTACCAAAGACTAACTTAGTTGCAGAAGTCCAATTGCATCTAAAAGCCATTGCAGATGTGAAAAGTGGCCCTGAACACGATTTATATCAGCAAATTCAAATGATGGAGAGACAAGCGGCAAGTGAAACGCGTTCACTGAATGATGTCGAGTTGGCGACCATTAAACGACTAAGAAGCCACTCGAAAGATCTTTACCAACAAGCGTGGCAACCTTATTTAACCACACACTTGGAAGCGGCTTAAGCGCTTAAGCAAATAAGCAAGTTAGATACCGAAGATAAACGAAGACCACGCAATGCGTGGTCTTTCAGTGTTCAGATTCAATTACTTTTTAAGATTTTCGACGCGAGCTTTTAGCTTCTGGCCCGGTCTGAAAGTGACAACGCGTCGTGCAGTAATTGGAATGTCTTCACCGGTTTTTGGATTACGACCAGGTCTTTCGTTCTTATCACGTAAGTCAAAGTTACCAAAACCTGATAGCTTTACCTGCTCGCCATTTTCTAGTGCCTTGCGAATTTCTTCAAAAAACACTTCAACCGTGTCCTTGGCGTCCCGTTTACTAAATCCTAGTGTTTCAAACAGGTTCTCTGCCAAATCGGCTTTTGTGAGCGCCATAAAACTTTCCTCAAAGCTAAGTTATACCTTGCTACACAGTGGGTAGCGCCAAAGCAATTTGCCCTACCAATCAACAACATATCGGGCTTACAACGGAAAGTGTATGCCAAGCTTCTGATTTACGCCAACTTTTTTGATCTAAATCGCTGCATTGAAATCAAAA
>NZ_NPKW01000879.1:0-791 GCF_002265885.1 Vibrio sp. 03_296 | reverse complement strand
GTTCAACCTAAAGAAGCGCCTATCAGGTTTTTCTAAGAATAAACAAGGTTTTACCTGCACTGGCACTCTAATAGCTCCCAATACGGTATTAACGGCACTGCATTGTGCAATTGATGATCTAACTGCACACTTCTTATATTCACAAGATGACAAGGGAACGATTGATAGTATAGAAGCTAAAGTGGTTAACTCATATGACCCTAATTACTTATATACTTTTGATGACCAAGATTACCGTTACGATATCGCTATTCTAGAGTTAGATAGTACTCCGATATGATAGAATCGGCTCCCCGTAGCATCCGGAAGTATTCCATTAGGCGCAGAAGTCTATCCATTGGGTTACTCTTCTGGACAACTAAAACAATGCCTATTCCTGCTAAGGTGGTACAAAAGAGCATTCCAAAGCGTACTACATGAGCATTATTTCAGATGCCCCAACTACCATACTATTCAAACAGTTACTTTAACCAATCTCGTCATGCTGGAGATGAAAGGCGATGCAGTTTTCTTGAACAAAACTATATATTGAATGACCTAGCAGCGAGTAGAACTGAGTTCACTATTGCAGTTGAAAATCCACCTCTCCGCCCCTCCCATAAGGATTATTTTTAGATAAGGATAGCGGATTTACCACTAAGTATAGTTCGACAACAGGGGATAGTGGCGGGCCACTAATTTATAACGGTGAAATCTATGGTGTAGCCAGTACAGTAACTAATTCTTATGCACCACCATACAACGTTGCTACTTACTATGAAGGCTTTGAAAGAGAAGGCGCTTTTAACTGG
>NZ_NPKW01000878.1:0-536 GCF_002265885.1 Vibrio sp. 03_296 | reverse complement strand
ATGGAGCTTCATTGATGTTTATATATCCTCGTCTTCTTCTTTATGTTCTTTCCGTAGTATGCATTCATTATAAAAGTTAGTTTGCTTTCATAACACTAAATATTGCTTCAGACTGTAACCAAAMMAAGTTATCATAGTTGGTGCTAATAAATACCCTGCTTCTTTAATTACAAATACATACGAGATGCTTTCAAACAAAGCCTTTCCGAGGTAAATTGCTATAATAACAATAGATACAGAAGCAGATTTTAGTACACTAGCAACAATGAACTCTAAACGTTTTAGTTTGGACTTAGCCTCTGAAAATCAGCAAWTTCTAGTTTTCTTGATCTCTTATTTTATCTAAAGCGTCTGGATAAAGGTATGCTATCCAAATAGCCATAAGAGTAAATACCATAGTAGAAACTACTAGCATATTACTGAAGAAATCCTTAGAACTATCGTAGGATACAACGACATTGAAATATCTGAATGTAAAGATAAAACAATACAAAAATAACTGAATATTTAAAGATGTATTGTACCATATTACGCTC
>NZ_NPKW01000877.1:0-919 GCF_002265885.1 Vibrio sp. 03_296 | reverse complement strand
GACACTGCAAGAGGCAAGGAGTATTCCTAATAGCCAATACCAAAATAGACGTGACTAAATCGAGGTTTTTCAAAAGAGCAGAACCTAATTAATAAATATATAAACAGCGTGAATGTTAAACGTAACGCTTAAGGTTGTAAATGATAGTCGTTATTAATAAAAAAGCTGAGGTTTTAACGGGTTAGCTTGTGTTGGAATTGGTTTGAAACAATTTTCTATCTTCAACTCGATAGCATGGTTGCTGATAAGCATACTCACTGGGATAAATGGCTTGAAAAGGGATGACAAAGCGATTTAGTTTTTGACTCTTTAATCACGCTGTACAGGAAGGATAATGAGTTTAAAGGATTTACTGGCTAAGTTAGCTGAAACGCCCGAAGCTGTGGAGTTTCAAGAGGTTATTGATGTTATTGATAGCCATTATGTATTTGTGCCTGCGGCATTTCAAATGGCGACACACATAACGAAGCGGGCCAAAACAATGGCTCATGTAAGATATTTTCTTTCGCACAATTGAATGAGCTAAACGAAGAACAAACGCTTGCGTGTTTGGCGCTATACGTCATGATGTATTGTTGCATCCCGAGAATGATGACCATCAAAATATTCGCAATTTCATACGTTTTGGTTGGTCAGGTGTTCAGTTTGACACGCCGGCACTAACAGAAAAGTAGCGACATGAGCGCCGATTGTTTAGGCAATCGGTGCTTTCTCTAAACAGCGTCGACAGAAGCATACGACYTTGCTAGACACGCTCACTTCTCTTTCTTCTAAGTCAAAACACCAACAGTGTGTTTTCCCTGGGCAATATCACATTGCGTTGGCTTCGTACAGCTTGGGCACTCGTGGGTAGCGGTACGGCCATCGAGCTGAGCCACAATCTCTTCTCTTTGCAGATCGTTGAATCGAGACCAGTTGG